>CAMYXG010000006.1 GCA_947303225.1 uncultured Caryophanales bacterium
AAGAAAAGAACCTAATCCATCGAAAAAGCAAGGTATTCTTTAGAATATCTTGCTTTTCTTATAATTTTTACTATGTTTGGTCTTCCTTTTTTTTCAGTCATTGGACTTTATAAATGTCAATATCAAAACATCTTTATTTTAAATCTATTTATGTAGATTTTCGAATTTGAAATTATGGGATAATGAAATAGACTGAAGACATGCTACTACCAACTGCAGCTAGAACTACCACCGTTGCCCACGCTACAGCCAGAGGAGGCACCATATGTATCTACGTATCCATTCGCATATGCATAAGCGCGTAAACTGGAATAACTACAGTAGAAGCTAGAAGAGAGTCCGTTAACATATTCACTACAACGGGATGGATTGGTAGAATAGCCAAATGCTATTTTTATTGCTTCTTTATTTGACTCATAATATGGACTAATATAATCTTCTCCTACCAACCATGTATCTGTATCTAAATCATATGTTTTTTCTCCTCTTAATGTATATGTTCCCGCTACCATTCCTGAATTGGCTTGAACCATTTCTGGTGTTATCACAAATTCTACATAAGATTCTGTTACAATTCCATTTTCTATCTTATGCTTTAAATAAAATGGTAAATTTTGTGATGATGCAGTAGCGATTGCGGTTAGTGCTTCACTTTGAGTTTGATATTGAGTGATATTTGTTGGAAAACCTTGATTAAACCATACTGCGTTCCATTTTGGCGTTATTGTATCAAAATTATACTTATTTACTGTATAAACATATGGTGATGGTTTATTAATTGCTGTACTATCTGCTTGAACATAAGTTACACTGAATTTAAATACATAATTATCATCTGTACTTGGTAATTGACTTGCTGTAATATCTTCTTTGTAATGTACTTTAACTCTATATGTTTCAGTATTCCCCGCTTCTAGCAAGTGATTTTGTTCTATAGCTACTTCATCGCTATAAGTTACAGTATATTCTAAGTAATTTGGTAATGCCTTTGGAGTTGTTCCATTGGCGGCATACACTTCATTATTTACTGCACTAATCATTGCATTGATACTTCCATCATTTACGGCATCTACTGTAAACTCATAAGTATCTCCTGGTTCTTTGAAATTAACATTAAATGTTACTTCAGTTAATCCTTGTGAGATAGTTGCAGGTGTAGTTACATCGGTTACATTGTTTGTTCCAAATTGGATATTATCCCAGTAGATATTCCAATTAGCTGATGAGACATTAGTTGTTCCATTGATTTGTAATTCGGTATTAAGATATGCATATCCTAGAGTAATACACATAATTAAAACAACAAATAATAAGCATAACCATCCTCTTCTATTTCTTTTCATAAACTTGCTCCCTATTCTTTGTATTTATTATAAAATCTAGGTTACTACCTGTCAATAGTTAGCATAAAAAACAGTATTATCTCAATACTGTTTATTTTATAAAATCATCAATAGTCATTAGTCGATCATCTATTTCTTGAAGTGATATTTTATCTTTTTTTAATTTTGGCTCTTCTATTACTTTGATGATTTCTGGTTCTTCATTTGTTTCTAGTAGTGTTTCTTGTTCTTGCGATAATCTTGTTAGGGTTGCTAATACAAAGGCATCTGTAAGTGTTTGTTTTGTTATTTGACTACCTGTTGAGTATCGATCTAAGATTGGAAGTTCTGTTAATTTTATCGTACTAATATCTTCTCCTTTTAGACCAATATATTGTTTTGCATCTTCTATGAATGTTTTTAATACTTCATATGGGTTTGATTTTACTTCTCTTAATACTTGGATTCCTCTACGTGTTCTTGTAGAACATTCAAATTCTTGTAAACGAACTCTCTTTCCTGTTCCACGTGTTGTTAAAATAGAGATAAATTCTTCTTTGTTATATGAGAAATTATTAACCGATACAATGTAATCATCCTTTAATTTCATAGCTTTTACACCGGCTGCTTTTACACCAACAATTGGTATTTCTTCTGTCTTAAAGCTTAGTCCATAACCTGTATTGGTTGTTAAGAAAATGGTATCTTCTTTTTCTATCATTGCACTGATTACTTCGTCATCATCTTTTAACTTCATACAGCTAGTAGCTTTATTATATCGTTGTAATTTAAATTCTTTTAATTTTGATCTTTTTACAATACTGTTTTTAGATACAAATATTAAGTTTTTATCTGTTTTAAAATCATAAGCTGGTATAGCAGATATTACTTGTTCTTCATTTGGAACTTCTATTATATTACTTACATGTTTTGGCATATCTTTCCATTTTAAATCTGGAATGATATGAACAGGAATATGAAGATAATTTCCTCCAGATGTAAATACTAATATGGTATCTGTAGTGTTCATTTCATATATTCCTAATAAATAATCGTTTTCTTTTAGTATCATGTCTTCTGGATTAGAGGAACTATAGCTTCTAAATGATGTTCGTTTAATATATCCATCTTTTGTGATAGCAACTACTACATCTTCTTTTGGAATCATGGCTGTTTGATCAATTTTGATTTCTGTGATTTCGTCTTTTATTTCTGTTAATCTTGGTGTTACATATTCTTTATTGATATTTTGTAATTCTTTTTTCATTACATGTTTTAGAGCTTCTTCATTATTAAGAATTTGTTCCCAAATAGATATTTTTTTCTCTAATTCTTTCATTTCTTCTTCTAAAGCAACTACATCTGTATTTGTTAAACGATATAGTTGTAAAGTAACAATTGCTTCTGCTTGTTCTATGGTAAAATCAAATTCTTTTACTAAATTATCTTTAGCATCAGCTTTGTTTTTACTTGCTCTAATGACTTTAATCACTTCATCTAGAATTGAGATACATTTAATTAGACCTTCTAGAATATGATATCTTGCTTTTGCATGTCTTAAATCAAAGGCTGTTCTTCTTCTTACAACTTCTTTTTGATGAGCAATAAAGGCATCTAATGCTGCTTCTAATCCTAATAATTTTGGTCTTCTATTTACAATTGATACAACATTGAAATTATATGATATTTGCATATCAGTATTCTTTAAAAAATAATTAATAACTAAGTCTGTATTAGCATTTTTCTTTAGATCAATTACGATTCTTACATCTGCTGCTGATTCATCTCTTACTTCTACAATACCATCTATTTTTTTATCAATTCGAATATCATCCATTTTCTTTACCATTTGTGCTTTGTTTACTTCAAATGGGATTTCCGTGATAATGATGGATTTTCCTGTTTTTGATTCTTCTATTTCATATTTACATTTGATGATGATTCTTCCTCGACCTGTTTTATAGGCGTCAATGATTCCTTCTTTTCCTTCAACAATTCCTCCTGTTGGGAAATCAGGTCCTTGTACATATTTCATTAATGTATCTAACTGGCAGTTTGGATAATCGATCCTATGTATTGTTGCATTTACAATCTCATTTAAGTTATGGGGTGGAATGTTTGTGGCATATCCTGCTGAAATTCCTTGAGAGCCATATACTAATAGAGCTGGAAAGCGAGCAGGTAGAACTGTTGGCTCTATTGTAGTGTCATCAAAGTTTGGAGCAAATTCTACAGTATCTTTATCTATGTCTCGTAACATTTCATTCGCAATTTTTGATAACCTTGCTTCTGTATAACGATAAGCAGCGGGACTATCTCCATCTATGGATCCATTATTTCCGTGCATATCAATATAAGGAAGTCTGGTTTTCCAACTTTGTGACATTCTTACCATTGCATCATAGATTGATGTATCTCCATGTGGATGATAATTACCTATTACGTCTCCAACTGTCTTAGCTGACTTTCTATATCCTTTATCATACGTATTATGTTCTTTATTCATAGAATATAGAATACGTCTTTGTACTGGCTTTAATCCATCTCTGGCATCAGGAATGGCACGATCTTGAATGATATATTTGGAATAACTTCCAAATCTTTCTCCCATGATATCTTCTAATGTATAATCAAAAATCTTTTCTATGATTTCTTCTGTTTCTGTTTTCTTTTTTGGCATTCTACCACTACTTTCTATTATTTGTTAACTGATTTGATAATTATCTTCTAATGAGAATTCTACGTTTTCTTCAATCCATTCTTTACGTGGGGGAACATCATCTCCCATTAGAATGGATACTCTTTTTTCAGCAAGTTGAGCATCTTCTATGTTTACTCTTATGAGTGTTCTAGATCCTGGTCGCATGGTTGTTTCACACAACTGGTCTGCATTCATTTCACCAAGTCCTTTGTATCGTTGTATTTCACATTTTTTACCATTTGTCATTTCTTTCATTTCTTCTACCGTATATGCATACTCTACATTCTTTCCACTTTGAATTTTAAATAATGGTGGTAGAGCTACAAATAGTCTTCCGTCTTCTATTAATGGTTTCATATAACGATAGAAGAATGTTAATAATAAACACTGAATATGTCCTCCATCTTCATCAGCATCGGACATGATAATTACTTTTGCATATTCACAATCCTTAATATCAAAGTTAGATCCATATCCTGCTCCTATCGTATAAATCATGGTATTAATTTCTTCATTCTTTAAGATGTCATCTTCTTTTGTTTTTTCAGTATTTAATACTTTACCACGAAGAGGAAGAATTGCTTGATATTTACGATCTCTACCTTGTTTTGCAGAACCTCCTGCAGAATCTCCTTCGACTAGGAATAGTTCTTTTCTTTTTTTATCTTTACTTTGTGCAGGAGCTAGTTTTCCTGATAGAGAACGTTCTTTATTACTTTTTTTTGATCCTTTTCTTGCTTCTTCTCTTGCTTTTCTAGCTGCTTCTCTGGCAATTTTACTTTTTAGACTTTTATTAATAATTTCTGTTGCGATTGCTTTATTTTCTTCTAAGTATACTTGTAATTGATTTGTCACAACGTTTTCTACAGCTGATTTGGCTGCTGGAGTTCCTAATTTTCCTTTTGTTTGACCTTCAAATTGTAAGATTCCTTCTGGTATCTTTAAGCTAATAACAGCAGTTAATCCTTCTCTTACATCGCTTCCTTCAAAAGCTTTATCTTTTCCTTTTACGAATCCATTACTTTTTGCATAATCATTGAATACTCTTGTTAATGCTGTTTTAAAGCCTACTTCGTGACTTCCTCCATCGATTGTTTTAACATTATTAACAAAACTTACTATATTTTCATTGTAAGTATCTGTATATTGCATAGAGATTTCTACTTCAATTTTATCTTTTTCTCCTGAGAAAGATAATACTTTATGAAGTGTATTTTTTCCTTTATTCAAATCTTCTACAAACTCTTCAATTCCTCTTTCATAATGAAATTTTGCTTCTCTTTCATCTTCTTCATCTACTACCTCAATGGTAATTCCTTTTAATAGAAAAGCTGATTCTTGCATTCTTTCACATACTGTTGTATAGGAAAAGTTAATGGTTGAGAAGATTTCATCATCGGGCATAAAACGAACAGTGGTTCCTGTTTTATTGGTTGTTCCAATTTTTTTTAGAGGAACTGCTACATGTCCTCCATTTTCAAAGCGAATATAAGACTCTTCTTTATCTCTTTTAATTGTGACTTCCATCCATTTAGATAGTGCATTCACTACACTAGACCCTACTCCATGAAGTCCTCCTGATACTTTGTAGCCATCGCTTTCAAATTTTCCTCCCGCATGTAATACTGTATATATTACTTCTGGAGTACTCTTTCCTGATTCATGCATTCCAGTTGGAACTCCACGTCCATGGTCTTCTACACTTACGGATTTATCTTTATGAAGAATGATTTTAATATAGTCTCCATACCCATTTATTGCTTCATCTACAGAATTATCTACAATTTCCCAAATTAAATGATGAAGTCCTCTTTTATCCGTTGATCCAATATACATACCTGGACGTTTTCTAACTGCTTCTAATCCTTCTAATATTTTTATTGATGATGCATCATATTTTCCTGCCATATCTTATCACTCCTAATACTCACTATACTTTATTATATCGAATGGATTCTAATTTTTCAATGAAACTTTACTTTATTTGACGTTTTTTGTTGATATATAACAATCTAATAAAAAATATAACTCTTATACTTATCGAATACTATATAATTTAATCAATAAGAAATTATGGTTTAGCATAATTTCTTATTTCTTCTTTATATTTTATAATATTTTTGGTCTTCATTAAATATAAAATTAATTCAAATGAATAATCATAATATTTTTTTAATTTATAGTTTGATAATCCTTGATATTTTTTATCGATATTTCCTATTATTCCCATTTTGGTTATTACTAGTTTTATTGTATTATATATACTTGGATTGATACCTTTATAACTATCTTCTTTTTGTTCTAATAAATAATAGATTTTTTCTAAGATCATTTTTTTTATTTTAATACCATTATTATTCATACTTCTATAACTTAAAATTAGTTCGTTTAAACTATCTGGTAATGTTTCTAAAATATCTTCATACTCTATTTCTTTTTTATATAGATAGACTCTATCATCTATTCCATATGCTTCATATCCATATTCTTCTAATAGTACTGGAATATTATGAAATAAGATACTACTACATTTGGTAGAATACGTTATATTTTTACTATAATACTTTGATGATTCTATTAATTGTTGCATATTTAATAGGAATTCTATTAAATTTAATAGATTATCAATTGTTATCTTTTTATGATCAAAATATACTTCTATACTATCTAAATATTCATATAAATCTAGATAAGTACCTCGATATGTCCAACTATTAAATAAATAGTGATTGATGAAGTCAAAATAAGAGTAATTCTTTTTATTTAATGTTATACATTTAGTAGATAATATTTTGATAATTTTTTTATATTCATTTTTATGATTTAAAACATTATTTTTATGAAAAATAGTTAATCTCATAATATCACCTATCTCTATCATATTATTTTTGTTTCAAAAAAACAATCGAACAGAAAAAAATAGAATTAAAAATATTTTAGTTCTATTTTTCTTATTATAAAAATTTCATATAGTACTATTTACTGATTTTGAATATTCTTTTTTATTTTATCTAATTGACTTACTTTTACCGATTCTCCTTCTATTTTTTCATCATTTCTTCCATCCATAGATGCATTTTTAAGACCTTTTTTTCTTTTAATTAATTCATCTACTCTTTGCATATTGCTTACTTCTTTTTTTGTTTCTTTTTCATAAGTATGTCTTGCACTTTTATTTCTGTATCTAGCATACATGATTCCATAAAAGATAAATCCTGCGGCAAAGAGAAGTAAGAATCCAAAACTATCATCGTCATCGTCTCCACCCATTGTTGTGAAGAAGAGGAATAATCCTAATGCTCCAAAAATAAACTCTATTATCGTACTAACTAATAATAGTAATGGTGTATTGATAGGAACACTTCCCATGGTTTCTCCTGTTCTTGCATTTACTGCGACATAGTGAAGAATTTTTTTATTTCCTTTTACTTCTTGGTATGAATATAGCCATACTGGTAAATATGCTGCTAACCATTGTGTTCCGATTACTTTAAAATCTTCTGTTGTCCATTTGATACCTCTATCATAGAATTTTGCATCTTCTTTTGCAGAGAATCTTGCGATATCTTTGAATTGAAGGGTAACTTTTTCTTCCATATCATCGATATTCATATCTCTTCTTTCTGATGTATATCCTACTAAGTAATTTGATTGATAGGCAATACAGTTTTCCGTATCAAATGGCATGATACTATTTATAATATTATTGGTTTGTTCATTACTTGTTTTATCTAATCTATTGGAATTTGATTCAATGGATAAATCATCTATTGTGATATCAAAATCTCTTTCTACCTTATATAAGTCTGCGTCATATCTTGTTTCTTGATCATCCCCTGATCCTACTGTGTATCTTCTAACTAGGTGTTCTCCTTCTCCTTTAAAAGAAGCATGACAATTAGCATCTACTAATAAATATGGAAAATAAACTCCCATGATATTATCTGTTGTGAATTCTCTTTTAAACGTAGGGTTGGCAAAGAATTTTCTTTTTCCAACAAATTCTTTTATTTTTGTTTGAGCTACTTCTTTTTTTGTTTGGAATGGTAAAATGGCATCTGGAATTGAGCCGTTTTCAATTTGTGAATTAATGGATAGAATACTTCTACACCAGTGACATCTTGCATGAGGTGCATTGGCTGTATCAATAACTACTTCTGCTCCACAGCTTCCACATTTTAGTGTTACGACATCTTTTGCATCAGCTTTAATATCAGCTGTACCAGTTCCTTTTACTTTTCCTTTCAAGTTTTTTAAATTATTTTCTACGCCTATTAATTCTTTTCCTTCAAACTCACTATAGCAATAATTACATCTTAATTTTCCTGTTTTTGGGTTTGGCTGTACTTCACTTGATCCACAATTAGGACATTTTAACTGATTACTTTTTGATTCTTGATTTACTTGAATGACTTTTTCTGGTTCTTTTTCTTTTTTCTCTTCTGTATTATCATTTGTTTTAATATCTACTTTTTCTTCTTTTTCTTTTTTCTCTTTTGCCATAACCTTTTTCTCCTTAGTTTTTCTTTATTATACCAAATAATTATTCTACATACTATATAAAAAGAAAAAAGTTAAGAATTTCTTAACTTTTATTACCACTAATTATACTAGATATATCCATTATATTATTATCATTCATTACTTTAGGTAGTTCTCCATTCCATTTTTCAATAAACTTTTCTTGTATAATATACTCATTTAATGTTTGCCCTTTTAACTCATTTGCTTGTTTTTCTGCTTCTGCTTTTACAATTTTCTTTTCAGCTTCTATTTTTTCTTTTTCTAGTTCTTGTTTTGCTGTTAAAACTTTTTGCTCTGCTATTTGTTTTTCTTCAATTGCCTTATCGAATTCTTGACTGAAACTAAAATTCGTAATATTGAAATCTGTGATGGTAATTCCATATTTTCTTACTTTTGAAGATAGTTCTTCCATACATTTCTTACTGACATCACTGCGATTCGTAATAAGTTCTTCTGCTGTATATTTTGAAGTAATAGCTTTGATACTTTCTTCAATTGCTGGCTCTAGAATTACTCGATTATAGTCTGTTCCTACTTCTTTATATAGCTTCGTTGCAGTTTTTTTCTCTACCTTATAGTTTACGGCTAGATTCATATTAACTTCTTGTAAGTCTTTACTTGAGCTACTGGTTTCTACTTCTGATTTTTGTATTTTAATATTCATTTTTTGTATATTATCAATAAAAGGTATTTTGTAATTGATTCCTTCATTTGTTGATTTTTCTATTACTTTTCCAAAGCGAATTCGAATTCCTACTTCTCCACTATGAATGATTGTTATGGAGTTTATGAATATAACCCCAATTATAAAGATTATGATTATCCAGTATTTTTTTTCTTCTATTATTTTCATATATCCTCCTTTTAGAGTCTAAAAAAAGACTCTTATTTTCATAAAAGTCTTGTTCTTTCAAAATAACCCAGATAATTATATCGGTTGTTGAGTTACTTCATCTACTGATGGAACTACTCCCTTTCAATGACTTTATTATATCATAAATTCATTGAAATTTCAATATACGATGCTTCTCTCAATTATCTCTTTTTTACTAATTGATAAATATCTTCATGAATTTCAGAAATTGATTTCATTTGATTATCTTTACTGCAATGAATAATATCCCAATTTAAATATTTTGATAGAAATAATGCATTATCATATACTTTTTTCATAAATTCTAAGTCACTTTCATGAATATCATTGATAATCCCATCATTTGTTTTTCTTTCTTCTCGAAGTTTCGTAACTACTTCAAATGGGGCTTCTAAAAAGATTATTTGGTCCGGTTTTTGAATTTGTAATTTATGAAATTCAAAGTCATAGATATCATCAATAAATTCTTTTTTTTCTTCTTCTGTTTCTAGTAATGCTGCTTGATAGATTAGACTAGATGTTGTATATCGATCTAGTAAAATCGTACTTCCTTCATCATACTCTTTTTTTAATTCTGTATTCCATGTGATGGCTCTATCCATAGCATATAAACTATTGATAAAATATGGAGATAGTTCCTTTGGAGAACCATAAGTCCCTTTTAAATATTCTTCTACTGGTCTTCCTTGGGGTGTATTGTATGAAGGAAAATGATGAGTTAGTATTCTTTCTCCATCTTCTTGTAGGTGTTTTCCTAATAGTTTATACTGAGTTGATTTTCCAATTCCATCACAAGCACCTTCCATGACAATTAATTTTCCTTTTTTCATATTGCTTTTCCTTTCTTTTTTATCTTACCATATCTTGCCATAAGAAAAAAGGACTATATGTCCTTCTTCATTTTCTTCACAAATCTGCCATGTCCTCCACGAGTTGTATCATAGTCTTCTGGTACTTTTTCATCTACTTCTATTTGATAGAATGATTTTAAAAGTTTTGTCATTTCTGTATATCTTACAATAGCTTCTTCTTCTCTTCCTTCTTGAATAAATGTAACGACTGGTTCTATATATGCTAAATGTAATCCTCTCACAACTAGCATCTCTTCTTGTTCTAATTTTTTAGAAATCATTGGTCCTACTGTATCATATTCAAATAAAATATCTTTATATTGATCCTCTTTTTGAAGTACATTTTTTCTAAAACGTCTTAGTGTTTCTAATTCTTTACAATTATCTTCTAAACCTAGACGATGACACAAAATTGTTGTGATATAACAATCACTAGAAGAATTTCTATTTTGATAATGACGGCTACAACTATCTTCTGGATAATAATATGCTCCAAACCATGTACAGTATCCTTTTACATAATTTGCATTTGTATTATCATATAATTCATTTTTTTTGCTATCTTCAAAATTAAGACAACTTCCACATTTTCCTTCATATAACATATTTAATTCCCCCTATATTTATATATGCCTAATATTTTTTTATTTTTTGTTTTTCCATTTCATAAAGATTATTTTCTTCTTCTATTCTACTAATCAATTCATTTAATTGACTACTAATGTATCCTTTATAAAACTTTCTAAATATCATTGGTCCATCCTTATGAAAATACAATAGATTTTTTAGAATATGATATAATTCTTCTACTGAATCATCTTGATTTTTTAGTCGTTCTACTACGGAATCAATTGTATATTCACCACTATTTAGCATTTTCATAAAAACAATTGTTTTTTCAAACTCATGACCATGATCTTTTCCTTCTTTTATTGCTTCTGATACATATTGTGCCCAAGCAACTTTTTTACCATCACTTAAATATGATTTTCCTTCTATGATATAAAATGGTATTTTCCTTATTTGTTTTTTCTTATAGTCTTCTTCATCCCACATATTCTCTAACCCCTCTTTGCATGTTGCTAATTATACTAAATTTCTATTTATTTGTCAATCATTCGTACTCTTTTTAGAAACTAAGAATTCTTTGCTTCTAAATTTCTATTTATTTTTTCTGTTGCGGCATGTACCGTATCTTCATTTGGATACATAACCCAATCTGTTAAGCTTCCAAAACGATGTACGGTATCATGACCATCTTCTCCGTCTACAGATTGAATTTCTATTGTCCAGCGATTTCCATTATTCATGATGTCCTTTACACTATTGGTAATAATTTTTTTAGGAATATCCGTTTCATATGAATTGGATAATGCATTTAATATTTCTTCATAATTAGCAAGAGTTTCTTTTGTAGCTAGTTTTTTTAGAATAGCAACAATTATTTTTTGCATATTTTGTTGTCTAACACGATCTCTTCCATTAAAGGCATTTCTTGTTCTAGAAGCAGCGATTGCTTCATATCCATCTAGATGCTGACATCCTTTTCTTATGGAATAACTAACTGTTTTACGATATCCATTTGAATAGATATTGTATGCTCCGTTGTAGGCATAATCAGAGCAATATTCAATTCCTCCAATTTCATCAATTAATTTTACAACACTATCTGAATCTATCTTTATATAATAATCAATATTAATTCCAAATAGATTAGCAATACTTTCTTTACTTACATCGATTCCTTCTGTAATAAAGCTTAGTTTATTTTTATAATCATATCCTACAACATCTACGTAATAGTCTCTAGGTATACTGGTTAATAATACTGTATGCGTTTTTGTATTTACTGTAATAATGGTATTAAAATCCATTAATCCTACATAATCTGTTCCACCTACATATATATTAAAACTATCTTCTCTATTTGAACTATTTTGTTTTAATTTTTTACTTATGGAAAGCTCTGTAATGATTTGATAATCTTCTTCTTTTCGATTCTCATCTAACTCCATTATAATATTAAAGTTTGTTTTTTCGATTAATACAAATTTTAATTCTTGATGATCTAATTGATCCATTAATGAGTTTAATTCATTAAAATTCAACTCTTCCACTGAATATGTCTTTTTTAATAGATTGATGGCTTCTGATACATTTATACTTTCTTCATAATATCCAATTTCTCCAGAAATATCTTTTTTCTTATACTTGTTTTCTGCTCTAGCAATCACATAATATTTAATTTTTTCTGTTTTTACTACTTTAAAACTATTCTCTAAAAAATCATTTATATTATGAACATGATATAAACCAAAAATAGTACATCCTAATAATAATATCAGTAATAATACTCCTATGATTCTAATGATATGTTTTTTTCTAGTTGATAAGATAATACCTAAACTTAAAACTATTATAACTCCTATTATCATGAATATGAGATACTTCATAGGAAGTAAATCTAATTGAAATAATTCTACCATTAATAATATAGATAATAAGATTGTTAGAATAGTAATGATTATTTTTAATATCTTTTTCATTGTACTATCCTCCTTTTTTTCTTGGATATTATATCATATTATGATGAATTTGGCTAGTATATTTTATTATCTATGTAAAGATATTTTTTTTTATTCAAAAAAAGAAGTGTTTTTTACACTTCTTCATGAGTATGATGTCTATGTCTTTTATGATAATGTATGAAAAATAATTGTAAGATAATAGCTATTATGATATATATAATGGCAAGTATTTTTATCGATATGAATGTATTCTTAATTATTTTTCTGATTATTTCAGAAAATGTTTTACTAAATACAGTAATACTACTTAGTCCTGCTGTTTTATTGATATACCAGGTTACAAATAAAAGAATAAAGCTTGTTGTGAATAATGGTACAGGAAGTAACTTTTTGATGGTCTTTTTTCTTAACAAGATTAGTATTATGAAGCTAGATACTAATATGATGGCTGCTACTGAGAAGGCTTTTATAATCATATTCATATACTTTCCTACTTTGGTTAGGTGATTCAACATAGTAAATTCACTATGATAGATTTTCATAATACTATTTATAAAAGTGTCAAAATTCTTTTGATTATCTACTTTATAATTTTTTTCTTTTAAATTTTTTTCTACATTCTTTCTTAGATTATTTTCAATTTTTGTCGTATTTAATGATTGTTTATGATAATTATAGATAATATCAAGTGTTTGCTTTGTAGTATCTTTGATATCTTCTTTTGTAAACATAGAATCTATTACTTTATCATCTATTCCGGAAGAAATCATGCTTTCTTTCATTGTTTCTTTTAAGTATCGTTCTACTTTTTGATAATGCTCTTCATTGAATTGTTTTTCGATAAAAGCTCTATTTAGTACCGTTATTCTTAGTATTAATATTATTGTAGTTAATAATAGATATATGGCTAGTAGAAACATTTTTATATGATTTAGAATGGTTGCTTTTTTCATGAATGATCACCTACTAACTTTGCATAGGCAATAAAGCGATCGTTTACGTACCATATATTATCTACTGGATAACAAGTATATAGAATTAGCATTTCTTTTTCATTTTGAATTGGGAATGCATCTTCATTTCTGTAATCAGCAATTGCTGTATGGAATACTTCATATTCATAGTTTCCATAAATTGTTTCTATTTTTACATGATCTCCTATTTTAATTTGTGGTAAAGTATAGAATAATCCATGGGAGTTATGTGCCGCTAAAACGATACTTCCTCCTTCACCAGGAAATTTACTTCCTGCATAGTGACCTGCTCCTTTTGCTAACTGAGGAGTATCATCTCCATGATAAATTGGAATATTTACCATGATACTTGGTATTATAATTCTTCCAAATTCACTTCCCCAACTTGGATGGGATGTTAGTCTTTTTTCTACTTGGTCAAAATGGACTTTTTCATTGGTTCCATATTCTAAATTTAAGGATAAGGTATTCATCATATTTAACCCTTTTTTGATGATATTACCGAAGAATAAGCTTATTATAAATATAATTGTTGCAGAATAGAAAAAAGCAATAATTAAAGAGCTAATTATTGCTTTTACTTTTGTAAGTAATCTACGCTTTTTTGATTTTGTAGACAAGTAAACTTGCTCCTAGTAAAGTAATTAAACCTGCAACATATACTAGACCAGTAGATCCAGTATTAGTGGCGATATGTACACCAACAATTGCAAATACTTCATTTGGGTTATTATATTTGCTTACGCTTACTCTTCCATCTGCTAAAATAGTTGCTTTTACACCAGTATTTGCACTAACATTTGCACATGCTTTTCTTAGTTCTTCTGCACATTTTGTTTCTATTTCTTTTATAGAAGTAACTCCATTTCTTCTAGCTGCCTCAACTAGCATGTCAATTTGATCTGCTATATACTGACAATCAGAACTAGATAGTTCAAATTCACTTACATAATCATCATAAAGATTTACATATTTTGTAGGTACTTTTAATTGATGACCATTAATATCATAAGTTGCTTTTACTTTTGCTGTTAATTCAGCTTCTGTCATAGCAAATACATTTTTTGTCGTAAATAATGCTATTAAAGCAATAATTACTAAACATATTTTTTTCTTCATTTTTTGCTACCCTCCTTACTATTACATTCTATCTCATTTCTTTTTTCATTGCAAGGCTTTTATTTAGTAATAGCTTTAATTTGTTATAAGAATATTTTATATTTAAGCGCAATTCTCATTTGTAGTTGCTGTGGTATCTTCACTATTCGTTGGACTATTATTTTTGCAAATATAGCCTCCACTTCTAGTGAAAGTTGATCCATTTGCTTTATCTACTCCTCCACTTGCTGTTGCAGTATTTTTTTTGATGGTTCCTGCTGTCATTACAACTTTTCCATATGCTCCGATTCGAACTCCACCGCCTTTTCCTTTTGGTGCTTTATTACTTGCAATAACGGTGTAAGATCCTTTTAGATTTGTGGTTCCATTGGTAGCGATTCCACCGCCACCCCAGTTGTTATCAGTTCCATCAGCGTTACTAGTATTTGATGAAATGGTACAGCTTGCATTTACATTTAACGTGCAATCTTTATATACATAGATTCCACCACCACTAGATGTTGCTGTATTGCTTGAAATTGTAACTGCTTTTATACCACATGTGCCATAGCAGAACATTCCCCCACCAACATTCTGGGCTGTATTGTTTTTAATGGTTCCTCCTGTAATGGAAAGAGTTATTCCTCCTACTCCTCCACCATTTTTTGTTGCGGTATTATTAGAAAATGTTCCACCTGATATTGCACAACTAGTAGCATCATCTCCACTCCAAACGCCTGCTCCACTAGTTCCTTTATTATAACTGATGGTTCCTCCGGATATTGTACATGCTCCTTGACACATTACTCCTCCACCAGTTGTATTTGATGTATTCGCATTGGCACTACTTCCACCGATTGTTCCTCCACTCATTTTATAGGTTCCTTTTACATAAAAAGCCCCTCCAGAATAAGTGGTACTCTTATTTTTTATATAAGAACCAGCTGTTTGCGTTACTGTGGAATATGGATTAATAGAAACGGCTCCTCCAGTCTTTGCACTATTACCAGAAATCGTCACTGCTCCTAGTGTTAATGTAGATTTCAAGGCGGATGTACTATTTACTAGCATCCCTCCTCCTCCATTTGTAGCAGTATTATTAGAGATTGTTCCACCGGTAATCGAGGCAACGGAAGCAATAGAGTTTGTTTCATTAAATGTAAGGTTTAAGCCACCACCAGATGTTCCAGATGAATTTCCGGTAATGGTTCCTCCCGTCATAGTAAATTTATTTGCGGATAGTATTCCACCACCACTTCCTGTGGCAACATTGTTACTAATTGTTCCTCCTGTTATTTTAAGTGTTCCGTATGAATATATTCCTGCTCCCGAACTGACAGTAGCTGTTCCTTTATTTCCTGTGATTGTTCCACTAGACATTGTAACAGTACTCGCTGTGTTACCTGACATAATACCTCCTCCACTTAGTGCGGTATTATTCGATATCGTTCCTCCAGCTAATGTTAATGTTTTTGTATTAATAACGGCTCCTCCCGAATTAGAATTAACTGATTTCGTCAGTGTTGCTCCTGAATTGATGTTTAAGGTTCCCGCATTACTTATCAAGGCTTTTGTCGCAGATACATTATTTCCATTTATTGTAACATTGGTTAAATTCAGTGTTCCACTAGAATTATTCATTAAAAAGCCATCGGTAAATGAACCTCCTCGAATTAAACTAAAGTTACTTGAATAAGCACATGCTGTATCACTTGACTTTGTACAACTCGTCAAGGTAATAGTCTTTCCTCCGTTCATGGTTGTGACGGCTGTTTGTGTTATATTGCTCATTAAATAGATTGTTGCGGTAGAAGCTGCTTCTGTATATGCTTTAGATACTGTCTTGTATGGTTTTGCTATCGTTCCATATCCACTCGTGTCATTTCCACTTGAAGAGACATATAGCTTTGTACTATCTCGCCATACGGCATATAAATTTACGGTTGCTCCAGATGTTGTGGATAAATCTGTAACTGCCTGTCCATTTGTATAGGTAACGGCTCCCGTTGATGTCGTTGCCCATCCTAAGAATTTATAATTTGTTTTTGTAAATCCATTAGAAGTTAACGTGCAACTTTGACCAATGGTACAAACAACATTTGCTGTTGATCCACCAGTGTTTCCATTTCCATTAAATTTAATCGTATATTTTTGAACTCCACTAGAATCAATCAATTTCCATTTCTGTTTAGTTGAATTATCACAAGCATATAATTGAATATTCTGGTTATTTGCTGCAGTACCGTTTAGAAGATCCATACAAGTAGATGAATCATTAGCATTTCTAATATAATAATAAGAAGAACCTGCCGGTAATAAACCCCATTGTTGATTTCCAACTACATCGGCAGCATATCCAATAACATTGCTTCCGTTACTGGTTGTTCCATCTTTTACTCCTATGTAGAATGCGTTATTAATTAGGCTACAAAATCTATAATACACAATTCCATCATAGACTCCTGATGGTAATAATCTCCATTTTTCTCTATTTGTAGAATCATTTTGATATAGATTAATATTTGTAAGATTTGTTGTTGATCCACCATTTACATTAACAACATAGTTATTGTTCACGCCACTTGCTACATAATAAATAGTATAGTCTGCAATGTGGTTTGCATTTACATCATATAAGGAAGAAGCTGCATTATTTCTTAAACTAATATTATAAGTTGTATAATTTGTTGGTGATGTATTACTTCTTATATTTCCTCCACTAATGTTAAAAGTTCCATTTACTCTAATTCCTCCACCTAAATTTTCAGTTGCTGTATTTCCTGTGATGGAACCTCCTGACATGGTGCATGTTCCACTGCAGAATAATCCTCCTCCATATGTTCTTGCTGTATTGTTCGAAATCGTTCCATTTGACATTTCAAAATTGCCCGATACATGCAATCCACCACCATATCCGTCTCCTGTGGTTGCTTGATTATTACTAATTGTTCCTCCAGATATTTCGATAGAGCTAGTTGCTCCTCCATGTATTCCTCCACCACGATTTACTGCGGTATTTCCTGTAATCGTTCCTCCAGATATTGTTACTGAAAAAGACGTTGTAATGCCGCCACCATAACTTGCTGCTGTATTATTAGATATTTCTCCTCCTGTCATTATAAATGATGCGGATAAATCTTCTGTACCATAAACCGATACTCCTCCACCATGTAATCCACTTGAATTACCTGTAATAGTTCCTCCGTTTAATTGAAATACGCCAGCTCTTTCCGTAGTTGCAGTTATATGAAGTCCACTTCCTGAATTATCCGATGTATTATTTGAAATAATTCCATCATCCATCACTAAGTCACCTGAACTCCAGATTCCTCCTCCTAATCCAGTAGCATGATTACTTGTAATGGTTCCGGAATGAATCGTTACAGTTCCTTCGTAATCATAAATTCCAGCTCCTCTATCTCCTTCATTGTTACTGATAATAGCTCCATTTACTTCTACTATTCCATTGATATTAGAAACAGCTCCTCCACGACCACTATTTTTTCCTCTTTTTAGTGTTGTTCCAGTATTTAGATTTAAAGTAGTTGTATTGTTAATCATTGGTGATGTTGAAGATACATTATTTCCATCTACTGTAATGGTATTTAAAGTAAGTGTTCCATTTTCAATACTAATTACATTATCTGTTAAACTATTTCCTCTTGTTATAGTATTTGCGGTAGATGTTGGACAAGATGTATTACTTTCTTTGGTACAACTTGTTATGGTTATATTTTTATTATAATTCATTCGGAATTTGTTATTTTGTGTAATATTGGTCATAACATATATGGTGGAATCTGCTTCTGACATCTCGTATGCTTTTCTTAATGTGGCATATGGTTCTTCGATAGATCCACATCCTGTTGTATCATTTCCACTTGATGAAACATATAATGCATTAAATGATACTCGGTAACGACTACTGACAACAATTTCTCCCACTGTTACAGATGCTTGTACAATTCCTGATGAGGTAAATGGTACTTCTGCTGTTGTATCATTTACTACAACCTCTGTTTCATTATTCTTTTTATATTTACAAATATAAGTCGTTCCACATCCTTCTGGATAAGTAATTGTAACTGTTTTTACTCCGTTTTCGATTTCTGACTCATCAAAAGTTGGTGGATTTGGTCTTCCGGTTGATACAATATATGGATTTTCCATACTTCCGTCTCCACCACTATATGTTGTATTAACCTTTAAAGAAATGGCTGGTCTAAGTCCTGCAGTTCCTCCTATAGCGTTTCCTCCAATTTCTCCACTATCTCCAACAATATTACCAGTTACTGCTCCATTGATATATCCCATTGGAGACATTAACCAATAGCTGCTTCCTGTCATTCGTGCCTTTGAATTGTTTAATAGATTTTCTTCTGCTGAAGACATTAGTCCAATTGGACTTGTGATTCTTGCACTACTATTTCCAATGCTAAATCTATCTGTTGTATTTACACAACTTAGATTCGTTGTTGGAACATATTCTCCAAATTGAATTCCTTCTCCTACAATTCCATTACTTGGACTCCATGCTTTTAATTCTTTTATTATTCGATTATTACAATATACGGTATCTTCTAGAAATTCATGATATGTCGATAAATTTTTTTCATACCATGCTTCTATTGCTGTTTTGATTGTTGAACTATTTGTATTTACAGTTCCACTACTTAACATCTCGGTTAAAGCATCATTTATATTCTTTCCTCCTGTAAGAGTTATTGCCTTAACATTTACTGAATCAACGTAGTCATATACATAATATAGTGTTGTACAAGTTCCTGTATTATTTCCACATGTATAATGATGTGCATTTAAACTTGCTTTTTTTTCGTCTGTATCGAAACCGCTAATTCCTACCTTATCACTTCCTAGGGTATAAGTTCCATTACTATAAGTAAAACTACTTGCATATTGATATTCTGAATTAGTTGGAGTATTTAAAATAGTTTCCTCATAATTACTATTATGCATATATCCTACTGAAGAAAGAGATGTTTCGTGACTCTTTTGAAAAGATAATGTTCCAAATTCATAATATGGAGAATTGGCATTCATAGATACTACAACTCCACTACTATCTGAAATATAGTCTTCTACAAGATAAAGAGTCTCACAAGAATCATTGGTAGTTGATTTACATGTATATTTTCCAACTAAACTTTCATAAGTACTAGAATTCCAATTAGAGGAAGATACTACTCCTTCCAATGTAAACGTATTACTATTACTATCATAATCATAATTCGTACCATAGTAATAACCATTTGAAAAAGAAGTTGCTTCACTCGATGCGTATCCTACTCCATTTGATCGAGAATTCGAACATTGATTTCCGGAAGCTACTCCATTATAAATCATTTTAACTCCACCAGTATCGGTTGTTCTTAGCATTTGCCAGCAATGTCCCGCAAATAAGACATTTATTTTATCTTGAAGAGCCATTCCTTCTTCGTCAGAAGATGCTGTATAGTAATAGATTGCCTTATCACCATTTCCTGTAGGAGAATCTTGATGAGGATTATTATATTCACTAGCTAAGCCATTATTTAATGCTTCTTTTTTTATGACATCATACAAAAGATTGTCATATAGATATGACATATCTCCACTTACCATTAAGTCTTGTTGTAAGGCAGAATAACCTATTGATAGAAACGTAAAAAGACTAGTAATGATAAACAAAAAAATTGTATTTAATCTTTTCCTTGTCATATTCTCACCTATTATTTTTATTATAACATTATAAAATGTTTTATACAATCTAAAAAAAGAATATTACTATTCTTTTTTTTAGATAATAATTGGTATAATACTAATAATTATAGCAATTATGTATAAGAATTTTGCTAAAGAATAAGTCCATATTGTTTTTTCTTTACCATCTATTTCATATGTTTTTATTTCTACATATGGAACTGGACTTCTTCGATACCATCCCTTTACTTTTATTGGTTTATCTATATTATTTTGATTTTTAAATAAAGCAAATATTTTATTAATTATAAATAATGGTTGATTATAATCTAGGAAAATAATTCCTGAATCATCTTTTAATGTCATATCTTCATTAAAGATATATCCTGGATCTCCTCTACCTATTATCTTTCCGTTTAATTCACATGATATTGAGGTAATCTTTGATACTTTTACTTCACCTATTAAATCTTTAACTGTAGTCTGTTTATAACCTTTTCTATGTGATCTATTAAATGC
>CAMYXG010000007.1 GCA_947303225.1 uncultured Caryophanales bacterium
CATAAGTATAAAAGACTAATATGTTTATAAAAATATTAAATTATTAGAAATGAAATATATTTATAATGAAAAGTTTAGTAATACAGGATTAATTGATTACAATAATGCTGATTATATTAATATTTTAAAGAGTGGCTATTCAGCAGTATATAAGTCAGAATGGAATACAAAAGCAGATGGTACTGGAAAAAGCTTTAATCAGTATACTGTTTATAAAGCAAGTGATTTCTGTGATGCTTCGAAAAAAGATTGTACTGTGACCCTATATTTAAACTGGAAAAAAGTAACATTTAAAAGAGTACCATATCTAACCGTTCCAGAAAGTATAAAAACAAATTATGGTTACAACTCTGTACAATCAATAGTATATACTGGAAAATATTTTGTATTTGTTTTATTAGATAGTAAAAATAATAATAATGCTCTATACATTATGAAACAAGATTCATCAGGAAAATGGGTATATCACAATTTTATAAAGAATCTTTCAATAGGTCATGGCCAGGATGTAACCTATATTCCTAAAAAAAATGAAATTGCATTCTTAGAAGCTAATAAAGTTATGCTTATGGATGCGAATACATTTAAATTTAAGCAAACAATTACATTATCTCATATGTATACTTGTCTTGCTTATGACCGAGTAAATGATAGATTTATTTTAGGATATGGAGCAAATGATGGAAAAATATATTATACAGTATGTAATTCCACTTTAAGCAATAGTAGTTGTAAGATGAAAAAGTTTACAATGAAAAAGAATATGACTGGTCAAAGCTGTGAAAGTCATAATGGGTATTTTTATCGAATTACTTTTGATGCTGGTTTCAAAAACAAATATTTGAGTAGAACTGTTTTAGGACAATCAGGTGGCGAAATAGTTATCTTTGATAGTAATTATAAGGTACATAATTACATTCGTTTTACAGCCGATAATGGGGTTATCAATGGAACTACCATGGGAGAAATAGAAGGAATTGACTTTGTTAATGGTAAACCATATGTTTCCTTTACAGGACCAAGAGACGAAGGAACGCTAAGAACAATTGGTAGAGTATATACAGTTTCCTACTAAGTAAGAAAATGATGTCATTTTGATATCATTTTTTCTTGATAAAAACATCATTTTATGTCATACTAAACATATAGAATAGGAGAGTAGTATGAGACATAATAATTATCGATTTAAAAAAACAAAAAGAAATTATAGTTTATTATTAGGAGTATTATTATTAGGAATCAGTATGGGATATGCTATTTTATCAACATCACTAAATATCGATGGAACTTCAACAATTAGTAGTACAACATGGAATATTCATTGGAATAATATAATAGAAAATGAAGATAATACAGCAACTACAAATCAGGCAACAAAAATAGAAACTGATACAACAACTGCAACATTTAATGTAACACTAGCAAAGCCAGGAGATTTTTATGAATTTACGATAGATGCTGTAAATAGTGGTACGATAGATGCCATGATAGATTCTATTTCAAATAAAGTATTTGAATCGAATGGAACAACAGAGATAAATTTACCAAATTATATAAATTATACCGTAACATATCGAGATGGCATTACAGTAGCACCAAAACATCTCTTAGAAGCATCTAAAACAGAACGTTATAAGATTAGAGTAGAATTTAAAAGAGATATAGAAGCCAATCAATTACATACAGAAGCAACAACAATAAAATTATGTTCAAGCAGATAGCACAGCTATAGTAAGAGAAAAAAATAATCAAATATATGCTTTCAATACTCTAGCAGCTGTAAATACATCGATTTCTGATTTAGGAACAACATCAATGAATTATCAAGATATTATTACCTATAGTTCTCATAATTTCTATCTAAAACACATGATAAGCGATCAAGATAGAATTGAATCATCATCAGTAGGATATATTTTAAATAATACTCCTTACTATCTATCAGGAGGAGATAATGGAGCAACATTTGAAGCAAATAAAACAACATTATTAAACTCATTCGGAAGTAGTAATTGTACAATAGAAGCACATTATGTTTATTGTACATTATCAGGATTAGATGCTGACACCAATTATGATGGAACAGTATCAGCAAGTGATAGTACTCATATGTGTACAGTACATGCTAATAAATCTAGTGAATGTATGGAAATGTAGAGAATAGTTTTATTCTCTTTTTCATTGCTTCAAAGAAAAAGAATTGCTATAATAAATAAGAAAGAAGGTATGTTTATGGCAACAGCTCATATTGAAAGTAAAGAGGATGAAATTGCTCCAATTGTTTTAATGCCAGGAGATCCTCTACGTGCAAAATACATTGCAGAAAATTTTTTAGAAGATGCAAAATTAATTAATAAAGTAAGAAATATGTTTGGGTATACTGGTACTTATAAAGGAAAAAGAGTAACTGTATTTGCAAGTGGCATGGGAATTCCTAGTATTGGAATCTATTCTTATGAATTATATAAGTTTTATAATGTAGAAAAGATTATTCGTATCGGAACATGTGGATCATTTCATAAAGATATAAAATTATTGGATGTTGTATTATCAACAGGTGCATACTGTAAAAGCTATTTTGATGAATTATTAGATGGAGTAGATATTGATTTTATTCAATCTTCTGAATCATTAAATAGAAAAATTATGAATACAGCCAAAATAAGGAATGTAGATTTAAAAGTAGGAAAAACAATCACAAGTGATGTTTTTGATTTATATTGTGATGATGAAGAAAAATTCCGTGGACATTTTCCAGATATGAATTTTTTATCTGTAGAAATGGAAGCATTTGGACTATTTTATATAGCAAAAAAACTTGGAAAAGACGCATCTTGTTTAATGACAGTAGTCGATTCTTTATATGATAAAAGAAGTCTATCAAGTGAAGAAAGAGAAACTTCATTAAATAATATGATTGAAATGGCACTAGAATCAATAAACTAAGAAAAAAAGGGTATACTAAAGAAGAGGTGACAAAGCATGAAATACATAAAAAAAGATTTAGGTTCCTTTAACTTGCATTTAATAAAAACAAAGAAATTTAAAACCACAACTATCCGTGTGGTTTTTCATACCCCTATTATAAAAGAAGATATAACAAAAAGAAATGTCCTAACAGATATCTTATTACAATCAACTAAGAAATATGATTCTAGAAGAAGTCTAACAATAGAATCGGAAGAATTATATTCTGCAGATATTTCAACAAGTAATCATCGTCTAGGAAACTATATATTTACAAGCTTTACATTACAATCATTAAATGATAAATATACAGAAATTGGCAATTTAGATAAGGCATTTGAATTTTTAGGAGAAATTATTTTCCATCCAGATTTTACAGAAAAAGGCTTTTTTCGAGAAGAAAAATTAGATATTGTAAAAACGAATACGAATGTTGCTTTAAACTCTATCAAAGAAGATGCTACAGGTTATAGTCTAATAAGAGCAAGTGAAGCATATGAAAAAGATAGCCCTGTATCTTATCGAATGATAGGCTATCAGGAAGATTTAGACAATATAACAGTAGAAAGTTTAAAAGACTGCTATCAAAAAATGATTGATAATGATTATGTTGATATCTTTGTAGTAGGAGATTTTGATTCACAAGAAATGGTTCTAACAATAAAAAAATACTTTAAATTCAAAAAAATAAAAAAGAAGAAAAAGCCATATTTATTAGAAGCAAAAAAATGTAGAAAAAGAAGATTATTCGCAAAAGAAACCATTGATAATTCCCAATCAAAATTAGCAATCATGTGTCCAATTTCAAAATTATCTGAATATGAAAGAAATTATCCACTTACTTTAGCAAATCTTATTATAGGAGGAGGAACCGATTCAAAACTATTTCAAGAGGTAAGAGAAAAGAATTCTTTATGCTATACTATTTATTCTATGGTAAATAAATTAGATAGTGTATTCATTATCATGGCAGGTATTGATCGAGCTAATTTTAACAAAACAGTAGATCTCATCACGAAAAATTTATTAAATATGAAAAAAGGAAAGTTTTTAGAAAAAGATATTCAAACAGCCAAAGAGTTTTTTCATACAGCCGCAGAAGAAGTTGAAGAGAATGAATATCGTATGATTTCAGAATGCCTAATGGAAGAAGTATTAGGACTTCCACCATTAAAGGAAAGAATTGCTAAAATGAATGGAGTAACAAAATCAGAAATTGTAAAAGTCTTTAAGAAAATAAATATGGATACTATATTTTTATTAGAGGGGGTTAAGAATGAAGACAATTGAGTTAGAAGGTTTAGATATTTCTGCATATAAAGAAACACTTTCAAACGGACTAGAAATCTATATGTTACCATATGAAAATAAGAATAATTACTTTATTACTTATGCAACAAGATTTGGAAGTGATGTATTAGAATTTGAAAAAAAAGAAGTAAAAACAAAATTACCACTAGGAATAGCACATTTCTTAGAACACAAAATGTTTGAGCAAGAAGATGGAATAGATCCTTTTACTTTTTTTTCAAATAGTGGAACAGATTCTAATGCTTCAACTTCTTTTGATAATACACAATATATATGTTATGGAACAAAACAGTTTTCTGATAATTTAAGATACCTAATTCATTTTGTAAGTAATCCATATTTTACAGAAGAGAATGTAGAAAAAGAAAAAGGAATTATTGGAGAAGAAATAAAAATGTATCAAGATATTCCTGATTATAAATTGGAAATGGAATTAAGAAAAGCAATTTATCATTATAGTTCTAGAAGAATTGATATTGCAGGTACAATGGAAGAAGTAAATAGAATTACAAAAGAAGATCTACATACGTGTTATCGCAATTATTATGTTCCCAATAATATGTTTCTATTGATGGCAGGAAAGTTTGAAAAAGAAGAAGCACTAAAAATTATTAAAAAAGAATTAGAATATCGACATAAAGAAGAACTACCAAATATAGTTGAAAAGGAAGAACCAAAAAATGTGTTTAAAGCAACAAAAACACTAAAAGAAAACGTAGAAGTACCAAAAATAGGGATAGGAGTAAAAATATCTACAAAAGGAATAAAAATGAAACCATTAGAATTAGATTTATATCTAAATATGATAACAACCATTCTATTTGGTTCTTCTTCTGAATTTAGAGAAAGAGTAAGACAAAAGAAAATATTAAGTAGTATTTATATGGAATGGGAAACAATAACCAATATAAAAACATTCTATATCATGGCTACAAGTATAAAACCAAAAGAATTAATAGAAGAAATCCAAAAAGAATTACAAAATATTCATATTTCTAAGAATACATTCGAAAGAATCAAAAAAGTATGGATTGCAAATGAAGTAAAAATGATTGATAATATGGATTCTACCATCAATAATCTATATGATGATATTTTAAGATACAATGAAATCATACCAAATAAAATAGAAAGAATACGTAATATGAAAATAGAAAAATGTAATAAACTAATAGAACAGATAGATTGGAATAATAAAAGTATCATAAGAATGGAAAAAAAATAAAGGAAGTTTGTCTATGAATAATGATAAATATAAAAATAAAGATTTTGAATCAATAAAATTGCATAGTGAAGATAATATACAAGAAACAGTACAAGAAATAAAAGAAACCAATGTACAATTATTAATAGAAGGAGCATTAGCAGAAGAAGAGAAAAGTATATTATTAAAAAGATTAAAAACAAATCTTCAACTAGAAGATTCAGAGTCCCAAGAATATGCTTCTTCTATCTTCCATTATTTACTAAACAGAGAAGGACCATATGAAGACAGTGAAGTAGAATTTATAACTTTTTTTATCATTTATTTGAATTATCGTAAAATCAAATACGATGAAAATGGAAATATTAGACAAGGATATGAAAAAGCTAGAATACCAGAAATAAAAGTATCTCCATATATTCCAGAAGCAGAATCAGCTCTAGCGGCATATGCATTATCAACAGTATATATTAGTAGTGAATTATGTATAAAACCATTTCAAGAAGGAGACAAAGATAGTTTATTTGCCTACATACAGGCATTATCTCATGAGATGGTACATTATAGGCAAGATTATGAAGCATATCATGGATTATTAACAGAATCATCCTTTAAATGTATTTTAGAGCAATCTATTCGATTACAAGAATATGATGATAATGAAATCAATTATCGCTTTCGTGAAACCGAAGTGGAAGCTCAAGTAGAGAGTATGCAATATGCAATAGAATTAGCTCAGGAATACTTTCCTAGTTATGTATCTTTTCAACAGAAAATGTTATTATCACGAGAAAACTATTTAATGGAAGAAGCATTATCTTTTCAATATGACGATGAAAATAGTTTGGCATTAAGAGATTTTTATGATATCGGCCTGTTAAGTATTGCCGTAGCAACAGGAATAAAAAGGAATAATAGAACAATTGATTTACTAGAAAGATTTCCACAATTATTAGCATTTTTTAATGAAAATAAGAGCATTAGAAGTGAAGAAGAGTTATTAATAGGATATCAATATGCAAAAGAAACAAATAATCCTATTTCAAATATTTATGAACAGTTTTTAGTATATATTTATCATAAAGAACCAAATCTTCAAAATACATCTCTTTCATCAGAATTATTACAAGTAAAAAAAGAGTTTATCATAAATCAAATAGAAAAAGAAAAAATATTTTTAGAACAAATAGAATATATGATTCACTACCAAGAGCATTCAATTACAAAAATAACACAAAGATGGAAGTTGAATGTTGAAGAAATTATTAGACAGAGAAAAGAAAGAATAACACATTATAAATCATTTTTAGAAAGTATATCAGAACTTAGTGAAGAAGATGAAATACATAATATCATAGAAATAGAATTAAATACTTATGAAATACTATTAGATAAAATTGATAAAAATATTGCAATTGATAATATGCTAGATGAAATAATAGTGGAAGATAGTTATAAAAATAAAAAATAGAAAGGTATAAAATGAAAACAGAACAACAATTAAAAAATGAAAAATTAGCTTGCTTAATACTTTTAGAAAAATATATTGAAGAAAAAGACCAAGAAAAAGCTTTTATTCTAGCAATGAAAATAAAAGAATTGAATAGTCTGATAGAAAAAAATAGTCATGAAAATCAAAAGAATAGATAAGTTTATAGTAAAACTATATTCTTTTTTTCTTTTTTATGATAAAATGAAAATAGAATAGAGGTGTAAGAATGGATTTTAAAATTGATGAAGACTTTGAAGAAAATGATGAAGAATCTTCAACAAAAGGAAATAATAGTAATAGTATAATTCCGATTATTATTGTAGTAGTAATATCATTATTCTTTGGGTTTTCCGTATTTTTTGTAAGTAATGCTTTATTTGGTAAAAAAGTAATACCACCAGAAGAACCTAAGAATACAATGGTTGCTTTAACAGATGATAATGTTGAAATATTATATGATTATGTAACTTATGGAGTTAGAAATACAAGAAATGATAAATTTATTAAAGAACAAACTGTTAATATGAATTCATTTTCAAATCAAGAAAAATTCTATTATGCTTTACAATTTGTTCAAGTAGAAGACTTTATTTCAACAGGAGAAGTAAATAGTCAAAAACAAAAAATTTATACCATTCAATCAAGTAAAATAAAAAGCTATATGCAACGCTTTTTTGGTAGTAAAGTAACATACGCAACCAATAGTGTCATTACCTATCCTTTTAGTTTTAGAATTAATAATCAAAATGTTGGAGTAATGACTTATATAGTTGATAAAGATGCCTATGAAACAGTATTTACCGGTTTAGAAGATAATATTGTCTCTGAAGAAGTAGTAGAACCATATTATACAAAATTAACACAAGCTACAAGGATTGGAAAAGATGGTTCTTTAGAATTACAAGAAAAAATCATTTATACAGATTCTAAAGAAGAAAATGGAGTATATACAATTAATATTTATAAGGATTATCAGCATACAATGTTAATTGAAACAAAACAGAATTTAACAAAGGAACAGCTTCAACAGAATCCAATTTCAATTGATAATTATCAAGAAAAAGCAGCAACAATTACTTATGTTTTTAAACTAGATGGAACTCAATACTATTTTGATAGTAGTAGCATTTCAAATTAATAATTAAAAAGTACTAGGGAAGTACTTTTTATTATGATATAATAAGGATATTTAGGAGGATAGCCTATGAAACAGGAAAATATTAGAAATTTTTGTATTATCGCTCATATCGATCATGGAAAGAGTACCCTAGCAGATAGAATTCTAGAAACAACAGGAGCAATTGATAAACGAGAATTAAAAGAACAGATGTTGGATTCTATGGATTTAGAAAGAGAAAGAGGAATTACAATAAAACTAAATGCTGTTCAACTAACATATCATCATGAAGGGGAAGATTATCAATTAAACTTAATTGATACACCAGGACATGTCGATTTTTCGTATGAAGTATCTAGATCATTAGCGGCTTGTGAAGGTGCAATCTTGGTAGTAGATGCTTCCCAAGGAGTTGAAGCACAAACATTAGCAAATCTCTATCTTGCCCTAGATAATAATCTAACCATTATTCCTGTTATTAATAAAATTGATCTTCCTTCTGCTGATCCAGATAAAGTAATAACTGAATTAGAAAACATAGGCTTTGAAAGAGAAGATATTGTTCTAACAAGTGCCAAAACAGGAGTAGGAGTCGAACGATTACTAGAACAAGTAATAAAAAAAATACCATCCCCAAAAGGAGAAAAAAATCATCCTTTGAAAGCATTAATCTTTGATAGCTTATTTGATTCTTATCGTGGAGTAATCACCAGTATTCGAGTGGTAGATGGTGAGGTAAAAGTAGGAGATTTCATCAAAATGATGGAAACTGGTGCTGTATATGATGTTGTAGGATTATCCATTAATAATCCAAAAGAAAAAGAAGTTTCCTCTCTAATAGCAGGTGAGGTTGGTTATTTATATGCCTCTATTAAAAGCATTAATGATGTTCATGTAGGAGATACGATAACATTAGAATCAAATCCTGCAAAAGATAGACTTCCCGGATATAAAGCAATGAAACCAACTGTCTATTGTGGATTATATCCAATAGAATCCAATCGATTTGAAGATTTAAGAGAAGCTCTAAATAAATTAAAATTAAATGATGCTGCATTATCATTTGAACCAGAGACATCAAAAGCACTTGGTTTTGGATTTCGATGTGGATTCTTAGGATTATTGCATATGGAAATCATTGAAGAAAGAATAGAAAGAGAATTTGGAATCGATTTAATAGCAACTTCACCATCTGTTGTATATGAAGTAGAACTAACGGATAAAACAAAAATAATTGTCGATAGTCCTACAAAAATGCCAAAAAGAGAATTAATTTCTAAAACATATGAGCCATATGTAAAATGTAGTATCTTCTCACCAAGTTCCTACATTGGACCATTAATGGAATTATGCCAAGATAAAAGAGGAACATTTATTAATATTGATTATCTAGACACAGAAAGAGTTACGATTCATTATGAATTACCATTATCAGAAATAGTTTATGATTTTTTTGATCGACTAAAAAGCTATACAAAAGGATATGCTTCATTTGATTACGAAATAATTGGATATAAAGAAAGTAATTTAGTAAAAATGGATATCTTATTAAATGGAGAAGCAGTGGATGCACTATCCGTAATTGTACATAAAGATTTTGCTTATTCAAGAGGAAAAATAGTATGTGAAAAACTAAAGGAGATTATTCCAAGACAATTATTTGAAGTTCCTATTCAAGCTTCAATTGGACAACACATTATTGCAAGAGAAACGGTAAAGGCTTTAAGAAAAGATGTTTTAGCAAAATGTTATGGTGGAGATGTAAGTCGTAAGAAAAAATTACTAGAAAAGCAAAAAGAAGGAAAGAAAAGAATGAAACAAATTGGTAGTGTAGAAGTCCCACAAGAGGCATTTTTATCAATTTTATCTACAAAGGAGTAAAAATGGAAAGAGAAAAAAAAGAACAACTAGTTGTAGATTATTTTAAACAGCATCCAGATACATATATAGAAGAAATATCCAGAGAAACAGCTATTCCAAGATCAAGCATACAACGGTATTTGCATAGTCATCAGAATGATATCATTCCAGAAAGACACATTAGTATTGGAGAACAACTAAGAAAAAATAAGCAAAGAGGTCACAAAAAAGGAGGTAATTCATTCTTTCAAAATAATGTTTCAACGAAAGATGAAAAAGGACATTTTACAGGTAGTAAGAGAGAACATAAAAGGAAAGACAAAATAGAGGAAAAGAAAAAGAACATATTATATATTACGAAACTATTTCTAGAAAATCCTACTATAACTTTAGAAGAATTTGAAAGACAATTATTTCCTCTAACAAAAGATTATATTTATGATTGCTTAACAAGTCAAAGAACAAAAGAGATTATAGGAGAAGAAATTTACAACATAATAAAAGAACTATTACGAAGAAATCAATATTCATTTGAAAGAAAAATAAAAGAAACACCTATAGAATATTTGGATAGATTAGAACTTACAGAAATTGAAAAGAAAATCATAGAACTTCGACAACAAGGAGTCTCTCAAGAAGAAATTGCTTGTAGATTAAATCTTTCACACACTACAATTATGGAATATGAAAATAGAGTCATAGAACAATTAAACACAATTTCAGGAAAAGGAAAAAAACAATGATAAAGCATTGTTATATTCATATTCCTTTTTGTAAGAAAATATGCTCCTACTGTGACTTTTGCAAACTGTTTTATCAAGAAAAAATGGTAAATGATTATTTAATAGAGTTAGAAAAAGAAATTAAAAGTATCTATCAAGGAGAAATCCTAGAAACCATTTACATCGGTGGTGGAACTCCTAGTTGTTTATCAAAAAAACAATTAGAAAAGCTTTTTTCTATTTTATCCATTTTAAAGAAAGATAATCAAATCGAATACACAATAGAAGGAAACATAGAAACTACAACGAAAGAAAAATTGTTATTATATCAAAAGTATGGAGTCAATCGATTAAGCTTTGGAATAGAATCAATTCATTCTAAGAATCAAGCTTTTTTAGAAAGAGACTTTTCCAAAGAAAAAACAGAAAGAATAATTCAAGAAGCAAGAAAGATTGGCTTTAAGAACATAAATTTAGATGTAATGTATGCACTCCCAACAGAAAATAAAAAAATGCTAGAAGAAGATATAGAATATATACTCTCTTTAACCCCAGAACATATTTCTACATACTCATTGATGATTGAACCTCATACAAAATTGTATATTCAAAATTATCATAATATATCACAAGATTTAGATGCCGAGATGTATGAATTAATAAAAGAAAAATTATCACAAGCAGGATACAATCATTATGAAATCAGTAACTTTTCAAAAAAAGGATTTGAATCAATTCATAATTTATGTTACTGGAAAAATAAAGAGTATTATGGATTCGGATTAGGAGCTAGTAGCTACCGTAATTCAAAAAGAATAAGCAATACTAGAAGCTGGACAAATTATCAAAATGGTTTTTGGATAAAAGAAGAAGAAAAACTAGTAAAAAAAGATATTATAGAATATGAAATACTCTTAAGGTTAAGAACAAAAGAAGGAATTAATTTAATAACTTTTAAAGAAAAATATCAAAAAAATCTTCAAGAATTATATAATTATCACTTACTAAAAGAAAAACAATACTTGATAGAAGAGAAAAATCATCTTTTCATTCCAGAAGATAAGTGGTATATTAGTAATGAGATTATCGTACAATTATTAGGATGTGAAAGAAATGAATAGAGAAGAATTATTCTTAGATGAATTAGGATATATAAAAGATTCAAACTTATCAGAATCATTATTAAAGATTATTAATTTATTACCAGAATACTGGTTAGAAGAAGCTGCATCCTCAACAGGAAAATATCATCCAGAGTATGCTTTAGGAAAAGGTGGGTTATTACGTCATTCAAAGGCAGCAATGAGAATTGGAATAGAATTACTTAATGATCCATGCATTGGAGATAAGTATACTTCACATGAAAAAGATTTAATGTTAATGGGATTATTAGTGCATGATGGCTTAAAACTAGGACGTCCAAAAGAAAAGTATACTCGTTTTGATCATCCTATTTTAATGGCTAATTTTATTTTAGAAAATCAAAAAGAGATAGGAATCACAAAAGAAGATGCAACTTTTATTGCAGATATTATAAAAACACATATGGGACCATGGACCACAGACTATAATGGAAACGAAGTATTAGAAAAGCCAAAAACAAAATATCAAAACTTTGTCCACATGTGTGATTATCTAGCCAGTAGAAAATGTCTTTTAGTACCATTTGATGAAGATAACAATATAAGTGTGTAATCATATTATATTGTTTTTTTAATGAAGAAAAAAAGGATATGGTTGTTTTATAAGATTTTTTTTGATAAGATTATAATAGAAGGAGAAATGTTATGACCAAGAAACGTACAAAGAAAACTCGTCAAGCAAGACATAATAGTAGAATCATTTTACAGAAAAAAATAGTTCTATGTGTATTCTTATGTACTTTGGTAATAATACTTGGTTATATAATACTTCTAAGCAATGTATTAGAACCAAAAATAAATCAACTAACTGCAAGCTATATTTCATTTAATAATCGTAATTCAACAGATATGCTAAGAATAAACAATCTAGAAAAGATGAGTAATAAAAAAGGAAATAGTATTCTAAACAATAATACGATTTCATTTGAAATATTATCGGATAAAAAGAATAGTTATGAAATAGTTTTATTTCCATTGAATAATATTATAGAAGAAAAATATATATATTATTCTTTAACAATCGATAATAAAACAATAATAAAAACATTAGATCAATCAAAAGAAAAAGAAATTGGAGAAAGAATAATATATCAAGGAACCAATAAAAGGAATAAAAAAGCAATATTACGAATGTGGGTATCAGAAGATTGTAAACAAAAAATAAAAGATATATCTTTTGAAATAAAAGTAAAATAAAGATAGGGGAGATAAAATGGCTGGAAAAATAATTGTCATTGAAGGAACCGATTGCTCAGGAAAAGAGACACAAAGTAAAATGTTAGAGCAAAAGCTGAAAGAACAGGGAAAAAAATGTATTCATTTTGCTTTTCCAATGTATGATACACCGACAGGAAAGATTGTTGGTGGTTCATATTTAGGAAAAAAAGAAATCGGTGAAAGTTTATTTGACGAAGGAGCAATAGAAGTTGATCCAAAAGTTGTATGTTTATATTATGCAGCCGATAGAAAATATAATATGCCTAAAATTCAAAAATACATAGAAAAAGACTATTACGTTATTCTAGATCGATATACAACTTCTAATTTAGCACATCAAGGAAGTAAGATAAAGGAAAAAGAAGATAGATTTGATATGTATCAATGGATAGACAAGTTAGAATATTGGCTATTAAAATTGCCAAAGCCAGATAAAACAATATTTTTACACGTTCCATATCAGTTTTCAAAAGAACTAAGCAAAAATAGAACAGATTTAGACGCTCATGAAAAATCCGAAGAACATCTTAGACAAGCAGAAGAAGCATATATAGAATTATCTGAGCTATATAATTGGGATCGAATTGAATGCATTCAAGATAACAAACTAAGAAGTAAAGAAGAAATACATAATGAGATATTATCAAAATTAGAAGGAATATGAAAAAGCCAATCATAATTGATTGACTTTTTTTATTGCGAATCCAATTTCTGTAATGGAGTTGGGTTAGGAACAGTAGTAACAGCATTAACTAGAACAACTGGAGAATTCGGTTGAATTGGTGTTCCAACCACTCCACCAACAGGAGTAACAGGCATCACCGGAGAAACAGGCACAGTTTGAGGAATAGCTTGAGAAGCAACTGGTACTGTTACAGGAGATGCAATCGGTACTGTGGCAACCGGAACAGAAGCAGGGGTTGTAGCAACAGTAGTTGGTATAGTATTTTGCAATGTAGTAGGTTGCACTGGAACGACAGGTGTCGATTGAACGATTGGAGTAGTAACCGGAACGGAAACATTTGGTACTGAAGCAGAAACAATAGGTGGAGAAGCAACCGGTACATTAGGCATCACATTAGTTTCCACTGGTGCAGGTGATACTATAGTAGTTGGCGGTGCAACTGGAGGAGAAACAATCGTTGTAGTGACTGGTGCAGCTGGTGGGACAGTAGTTGTCGTAGCCTGAGGAACAGTCGAAACAGTTGTTGGTATAGGGGCAGCAGTAGAAGGAATAGCTTGCACTGGTTGAGTCATTGGTTGAGGAGTACTTACAGCTGGGTTAGTTGTAGGAACAGAAGGTGCAGTATCAGTCGTTTCTTCTTGCTTAATTGTTTCATTATTTTCATTAGATTCTGAAGTTTGAACTTTCCCACTTGTTTTTTCTCCTTCTTCTGAAGTATCAGCAAAATCAGCAGCAGAGAAAAGTGGAGCCATCATCATACCAGAAATATCATTATCAGAATTACCACTAGTAGGTGTATCTAATAAGTCATCACTATCAGTAGCAATAACTTCTTTTGGAACCGTCTCTTTTATCTCTGTTGCCATTTCATGTTCATAATTGTCATCATCTTCATTTTCAATTTCAATAGTACGATATACTTCCTCAAAAGAAGTTTTTCCCTCTAGACATTTGATTAAGGCATCTTGAAGCATTGTAATAGTACCACCATCGTAAACCATCTTTGCCAAGTCTTTTTTTTCTATTTTCTCATTACTAATTGCAGCACGAATGTCATCAGTAAGCTCTAAGACTTCATGTACAGCAATACGACCATGATATCCACGACGGCAATGATCACATCCCTTAGGATTAGCATCCCAAACCATCGCAACATCCATATTCATATATTTTTTAAAAACTTTTTTTTCATATTTTGTTGTTTCTCTTTGATATCTACAATCCGGACAAAGCATCTTAGCCAATCTTTGAGAAATAATTCCAGAAAGAGCAGTAGATAATAAATAGCGCTCAACATCCATATCTAGCAAACGCTCAACAGTTGCTAGTGCATTATTGGTATGGATAGTAGATAAAACTAAGTGTCCTGTTATTGAAGCACGAACTGCAATTTGCGCTGTCTCAGAATCACGAATCTCTCCAATTAGAATAACATTTGGGTCCTGACGTAAGATAGAACGTAGGGCAGCAGCAAACGTCATCCCAATATCAGCATTTACTTGGACTTGATTAATACCTTCAATATTCATCTCGATAGGGTCTTCTACAGTAATGATATTCGTTTCCGGTCTATTAAGTTCTTGTAAAATAGAATAAGTAGTAGTAGATTTACCAGAACCAGTAGCTCCTGTCGTTAAAATAATTCCATTTGGAATTCCCATCATTCTTTTCACTTTTTCTAAGTTTTTAGGATGGAAACCTAAAGTGTCAATTCCTTGTAAACTTCTTGAATAATCCAAAATACGGATAACGATTTTTTCTCCTTCATTTAATGGCAAAGCAGAAACACGCATATCCAAATAAGTATCTCCAAACATCCCCTTAATCGCACCATCTTGAGGTAATCTAGACTCTGTAATATTCATATTAGCCAATAATTTTAAACGAGTCGTTAAATTTTTTTCATAAGCTTTTGGAACAAAAGTATAATCTTGACAATCACCATCAATTCTAAAACGAACCATCATTCCATCTTCACGAGGATCGAAATGAATATCAGATGAATTATGTTTAGAAGCAGATATAATAATATAGTCTGCAATCTGAGTAACAGGTGTCTTCGTAAAATCAAAAGACACCATGAAACTTTCGGTTCCTTTTTGTACACGTTTGACATCAAATTGAACCATCATTTCAACCCCTTTTGTCTACTTTCTATGGTATTTTATACAATATTATTATATAATAAATATGAAAGAATAGCAAGGAGAGTGTAAGAAAAATGAAAAAAATTAACAATAGCGGTTTTGTTCTTGCGGAAACACTAGTAGTAACTGTGTTTTTAATGGTAATTTTTACCATGTTATATAGAAATTTCTATCCATTAATAGGAGAATATGAAAAAAGAGAAACATATAACGATATTGATAGTATATACTCTGCATACTGGCTAAAAAGAATTATCGAAGATCCATCTTATAAAGTAACGGATGCTAAAAAAAAGAATTGTTTTGATACGAAAGGATATATGAGATTTGAATGTAGAGATGTCTCAGCCAATTCTGACAAACAAGAAATGTGCATCACCTTAGTAAAATCGTTAGAAGTAGCAGGATGTAGTAGTAATGGAAATGATTGTGATATTTTTATTACAAAATATCAATTAGGAGGAAATACTCCAGACTTTAAAAGTCTTGTAAAAACTCAAGATGATCCAATGAAAAAATATCAAGAAATAGGAAATACAGAAAGTGATAAGATAGAATATATCAATCAATGTATTCAAGATTCTTGCCCATACTGTTTAACAGATCCATCAAGTGTAGATGCAACGGTAAGAGAAAAAATAGAAGAAACATGTCGAGAAAAAGCAGATAAAAAAGTATTTAATACTGCATTTCAAGACTATATAAAAAACTTACCAGACTATACAACACCATCTTTAAACGCAGCAAAATATAGAGTAATTGCCATTTTTCATCATAAAAAAGATAATAATAATTATTATTCTTATGCTACAATCGAGGTGATTAAGTAATGAAAAGATTAAACAATAAAGGAATTACAACCATTGAAGTATTACTATGTTTTGTTCTAGTTGTTATTATAACAGTATCCATGTATAGTACAATTACCTCATTTAATCAAAAAAGATTAATGGAACAATACAAAGAAAAAATATATACATATAAAGAATTATTAACCAAAGATATTCAAGATGATTTAATACAAATAGGATTAACCCATGCAAAATATAACAGAATTATAGTATCTAGTAGTAATACTAGTTCTTATCCAGGGGTACCTATTGGAGCAGTAGTACATACTGTAGATTGTGACTTAAAAGATGGAACAACTCGTCAATTAAGAGTTTATCAAGCCTTTACACGGGCAAAGACAAGAATTAGTACAAATACAGCAGCCAATGATTATTTTATGATAGAATATGGGCCAACAGGTTCCTTAATTCAATATCCTATTCCTGATTTAGGAGAATCACCTGCTTTTCCAGACGATTCTTCGAATACAAGTAAGATTAAAGATTTAACAATCAATAATATTATGATAAAAATAATAGATGATCAAGTACTTTCCATCTATATTGGTCTTTATCATCCAGAACTTACTACACGCTTTGGAATTGATATTGTATCACCAATTGATTATATTGCAGGAGGAGCTAGTGGAGCTAATACATTATTCGGCCCATAATGAGAAGAAAAAGAATCAAAAAAGAGATTATAGTTGCAATAATCCTTCCTAAAATAAAAGAAGAATAAGACAAAGAGGAATTCGCAAGAATTCCTTTTACTTGCATATGAATCGAAATTGTTCCAAACTGAATAAAGAATAAAATGAAAAAACAACGAATAATAGGACTCATGAAAATGCTAGTTGCAAAAACTCCCTTTGTCAAATCAAAAATACCATAAATAAAAACATATTCAAAAGAAGAATAATTTCCCATAGAAAGAAGAAAACTTGCAATTAGATAGAAAAATAAAGAAGTACCATAAATCATTTCTAGTAATTGAAAGGATTTCTTAATAGATTGACTTAAAGGAATAGAAAATGATTTTGGTTGAGGTATCTTCATCATAGAACGATTATTACTAGAATGACAATTCAAAAACAATATTGTATTGCTAATAAAAATAGATAAAAATAATTTTATAGTTAAAGAATTATTACCTAAAATAGTTGAAATAGTCCCAAAAAGAAATAAAGGATTAGGAAAATGACTAAATAATAACATGTGATTAGCTTCTTCTTTAGAAAGAGTTCCTTTTTGATATAAATCAGAAACACACACTACACCAGAAGGAAATCCACTAATAAGACTAATAAGAAAAACATAAATACTACTCATGGAAATCGGCAAATAATATTGAATGATTTCAACAAAACCATATTCAATAAGTAAATTAGATAGAATAAAAAATAAAAAGCTTACAGGAAATAATTTAGTAAGAAATAATACAGAATAATCTAATATATTTTGAATAACCATAGAAGATTGAAAAAGAGATAAGATAAAAAAGATTGATAAAGTGACAAGTATTAGTATACTTTTATAGTTTTTTTTCATAAAATTCCTTTTATTTGCTATAATAGTTTTAAGGTGATAAAATGATCAAAAAGATACTGAAGACTATTAAGGAAACGATTCAAGAAGAATATAAATTTATTCTATTTTTGCTTCTTCTTTACATTATATTGCAATTTCCTATGAATTATTACATTACAATTGGTGGTGGAACAAGCAATGTATCTAGTCGCATTAAAGTAGAAGATTCCTATTCACCAAAAGGTAGTTTTAATATTAGCTATGTAACACAGCTAGATGGAACAATACTAACATATGCACTAAGTTATATCATTCCAAGTTGGGAAAGAGAGGATGCAAATAACTATAAGTATGAAGAAAAAGAAAGCATTAAAGACATTGAATTTAGAAGTGATTTAGACTTAAAATCTGCTAATGGAACAGCTACTTATTGGGCTTATACATTAGCAAATAAAAAAATAAAAGAAACTAGTTCAAAACTATATGTAATTGCATCATTTGATAAATATAAATCAACATTAAAAGTACAGGACCAAATACTAAGTATCGATGGAAATTCTTATCATACAATAAATGAGTATAAGGAATATCTCCAAACAAAAGAAAAAGGGGATATTGTAACAATCAAAATAATTCGTGATAAGAAAGAAAAAGAAATAGAAACAAAAATATATGAAGAAAGTGGAAGAAAGATACTAGGAGTTGGTTTACAATATGCAAGAACATATAGTACAAAACCTAAAGTAAAGATAAAATTTAAAAAAAGTGAATCAGGTCCTTCAGGAGGACTAATAACAACATTGGAAATATATAATCAACTAACACAAAAAGATATTACAAATGGCCTAAAAATAGCTGGAACAGGTACAATAGAAGAAGATGGAACTATTGGACCTATTGGAGGAATAGAGCATAAAATATTAGGTGCAGCCCATGATAAGGTTTCTTACTTTTTGGTTCCAGGTGGACAAAATTATAAAGATGCATTAAAATATAAAAAGAGTAAGAAGCTAAAAATAAAACTAATTGAAGTAAAAACAATAAAAGAAGCACTTCAAAAATTGGAGGAAATAAAGTGAGAATAGGGATAGATTTAGATGATACAATCTGTAGAACAACAGAAATTGTCCATGATCGAGTTGAAAAATATGCTGCCTCGGAAAATTTGAATGCACTAGATGTTATGAACGATGAAGTCTTGAAAGAAGGTTTCTTTCGAATTTATTTAGAAGATATCTACTCAAATGTAGAAATCAAACATGAAGTAGCAAATGTTCTAAAAAGAATACGAAATCGTGGAAATGAAATATATATTATTACAGCTAGAAGTAGTAATTTTGTTCCCACAGTAAAAAATGTTAGAATCATAACAGAAGAATGGTTAAAAAAACATGATATTGAAGTAGAGGATATTAAGAAGCAAGTAGGGGAAAGCCGCCAGTTTGATATAAGTGCCATTGATTTTGATTTGTTAGCACGAGAATTTGCCAGAGTGAAAAAGAAAAATCTTGTATTAAAAGATTT
>CAMYXG010000008.1 GCA_947303225.1 uncultured Caryophanales bacterium
TAAATATATGAATATTGCAGATAATTATTTATCAGAAACCAATGAATATACAGTAACGGTAGATCAGAATCTTAAAGTAAAACTTATTTCAAAAGAAGAAAAAAGAGTACAATAAAATTATTTATTGAAGAATTCGTAAAAGCATATTATAATGATAATAGAAAATCGCGTGAAATACGTCTCCTAATATAGGAGATGAAAAAAGAAGTGAAAGAAGGATTTTTAAGTAGTATGAAGTTCAGTAAAATATTAAAAAACAAAGTCGCAACCATGATTTGTCTGATAGTAATTGTAGTAATAATTGTTACAGGAGGATTATATCTAACGAGAAATAAGACATCAGAAGTGGATACAACTTACTTAGGAGCTAAATTAGAAAAAGCAAGTGAATTAACCACAACAAAGTTAACCTATAAGGGATTTACAAAATATACTGATAAGGGAGTAAAAGTAATTAATCGCTCTGACTTTTTAATGGTCTATACTGCTACCGCAAGAGCAGGAATTGATGTAAAAGAAGTTAAAATTACATCAGATAAAATAGCAAAAAAAGTAATAATAAAATTACCAAAAGCTAAAATACTAGATGTAAAAGTAGACCCATCTACAATTAAATACTATGATACAAAATTAGCTCTATTTAACTTTAATAGTAGAGAAGATGCAAATGATGCTCAAGCTTTAGCTGAAAAAGAAGCAAGGAAAGAATTAAATCAATTGGGAATACTAGAGTCAGCTAATGAACAAGCTGAGGTGTTGATTAGAGGATTACTACAAGAATCAATACCAGATGACTATGATTTAAAATTTTCAAAATAAAATATCCACAAAAAACTGTGGATATTTTTTAAAAAAATACATGTTATAATGATAAAGAAGGAGTGGTAATTTGGAAGAAATACTAGAAAAAGTAGATGAACTAATTGAAAAGTCAAATAATATTCCAAAAGAAATTAAACCAATTGTAAAAGCAATTTGCAAAGGCTATATGAGAGAAAGCAATGGTAGAATACCAATAGAAGGTATCATGAATGTATGTAATACAGTATTTCATCAAATTGATTTAGAAGATAATAGTTTTCTTGGTGAAAATAGAATTCTAGGAGAAACGATTACCAATTATGATGATGATTGTAATATTAGTCATGTGATAAATTATGTAAAAGATCCAAATATAATAAAACTAATATCCATCTTAACACATGAATTAGGTCATGTCATAACAGAACCTAAACCAAATATAATGAATCCAGATGGAACATATCCACTCGTAAAAAGGACTACAACAGTTTATAGCAGTTGCAAATATATAGATGGAGATTTACGCTGTGCCAACCAATATGGTTATAGAATGGCAGATGGCTTTTTAGAATCCATGAGTACGAAAATATTTCATTCAGATGATTTTAGAGAAGAATTATATAGAGCAGGATATGACTTAAAAGATTATGAATATAAAGATGAAAGACTATTTCCATCACGCATATATGATGAATATAAAGCATGCTTTGAATTATATGATTATATTTTAAATGGAACTTTATCAGATTTTTCTATAAGAACATTTCAAACAAATGAAGAGTTAGCAAACTACATCAATAATAATAAAATAACAGTAATTTTTGATTTTTTAGATGAAAGTAATGATGCATTATGGAAACTAAAGCCATATGAAGGAAAAGATAAAGATGAAATCTTTGATGAATTACTTCAGGATTATCTAGATAAGAAAGAAAAATCCATAATATTGGCAGAAGAATTATGTAAACTTTTAGGAAAATCATTAGAAGATAAAAAATATCAAGAGTTAATGACAACTTATAAAGAAACAATAAACAAACAAAAAGAATTACCAATAAAAGAAGATAGTTTACAAAGTAGTAAATAATATCTTCTTTTATTTTAATAATTCTACAAACTTTTTTACAATAATGTTATTGATATGAGTAGATTCAACAGCACAAATAAGATCTTTTTCTGTTATCTTGAAGGAAGTTTTAACTTCTACTAATTCACCATTTTCTAATTGATTATCTACATATTCACGAACAACAAGACCGATTCCCAAACCACTTTTTGCACAATCTTCAATTATTAAATCATTACCAATTTCCATTAAAGGATGAACAACAATATTATTTTTATTACAGAACTGATTAAAGTTTTTTCGATTAGAAGCATCAAAAGGTAACAATACTAAAGGCAGAGTAGGCAAATCATTTTTACGAATTAGCTTATTTGCGTAAGGACTAGCAGGATTCACTACAAAAATATCATGTAATTTTTTTATTCTAGTAATTTGAAATTGTTCAGGAATTTGATTTGGTAAATGAGTAAATACAATATCTACTAAACCAAGCTGTGCCATTTTTATTAATTCATCAGTAACCACTGTATGAACAATGACATTAATATTTGGATATCTTTCATGAAATCGTTGGATATAAGGCATCAAAAAACGTTGCATAATAGTATTTCCAGCACCAATATTAATTGTTCCATTTTCCATGTTGTTTAATCCTTCTATATCTTGTTCAGCAGAAATCACAAGCTCCATTGCTTGTTTAATCTTTCGATATAAAACATCTCCTGCATGATTAAGTGTAACTCCATCATTTGAACGATGAAATAAGATGGTATTTAAATCTCTCTCTAATGTCTTAATACTTTTACTGACTGCTGGTTGGGATACCATTAACTCATTCGCAGCTTGTGTTATACTTTTATTCTTCGCAACATAATAAAATACTTTATAAAGATCTAAATTTGTTTTCATAACCCCTCCATAACTATTAGTTATAACTAATATAAAAAATAAATATTTTGATTATATCACTTTTTCCCTTATAATACAAACTTGTTTGAAGGAGCTCATCAAACAAATAGAAAAAGGAGGGTTTCAGTTGGAAGAAACACTATTAGAAAAATTAAAAAAAGCAAAAAAGTATCATGGCGCAGAGTTTATTTGTTTCTTTAATAATGGCAAAGTAAGAGAAGATGATTTAATAAATGCTAAAAGAATTCAAGAAGCAAAAGATCCAAAAACATTTGACTTAATATCAGAAGTTTTATACAAAGCAACAGAAAGCTATGCACAAAGGTATGATTTTGATTCTGTAGAGATGGATCTAGAACTAGGATTAATCTATAAAGCAAGAGATGTAGAAGATGGAACAATAATTGAGAATAGAGAGCCAATTCCTGGAATTGTAAGAATCTATACCGGAAGCATTACTAGTTATCTAGATGGAGAACAAACAAGCGGAAGAGATTACTATCGTTACGGATTTGGAAAACAAAGCTTTATTACATTTAAACAATTAATGAAAGCTATCCAAGAAAGTGGATTAGACTATACCGGACCAGAAACATTCGAAGAATTCAAAGAACAAATTCTACAAGGAAAGCCTTTTGATATTAAAATATCTGCTAATCTAAATGAAAAAGAAGATACCAAGCCAACACAAAGAACAAAAACAAGATAAAAGAATAGATAGTCAAGCGACTATCTATTTTTCATTTTAATAAGTAATAGGAACAATTTTTTGGTATAATAGAATTGGTGATAGTATGAAAGATGTAATAAATAAAAAATGTCCAAACTGTGGTGCACCACTAACAACAGAAATTTGTCCTTATTGCCAAAATACAACAGGGCTCGATACAGCAAGTGCAGATATGGAATACCCAGTAATAGAATGTAAAGAAGCACAAATAACCTTTTGGAACGTGTGGTTCCCAATGATATTTGCAGTTTCCTTTGGATTTTTTGGATTTGTATTCCCAATAGTTTTTTTTATAACGACGCCAGACGCTGCAATCGCAGTACTCTTAGCGAGTAGTTTATTTGCTATTATAGGAGTGGTTGCATTTATCATCGGAATAAAGCCTGTAATTAGAAATCATGTGATAAAAAGAAAAGGAAAAGAAATAGAAGCAACTGTATATGGATATATGGATGATAATTTATTATTAAACGGAACACCTTCTCAAATTGTCAAATTACTAGTTACCACAAAAGAAGGCCCAAGATTTATTTTATATCAATTAGGTGATATAAAGCATCCATATAAAATCAATAGTAAAATAAAATTATTAGTATATAAAGATATATTCATGGTGAAAAAGAATGAATATTACTTTGAATAAAAATATCCACGATAATCATGGGTATTTTTATTTAACAAAATAATAAGTTACGATAATCCTTTGATATTTACAGAATAGATTAATTAAACTAAGAGAAAAAGCTTTATTTATATTAGAGTAATTTGCTAAAATAAAAACAAATCTATTACATTTGGAGGGATTATTATGAATCAAAATATATCAGGACTTTATGGCAAAGGAAGCCATGAATCATATATAGAAGAGTTAAAAGAGAAAATAGAATCAAAAGACATCATAATGTTTTCCTACGTCGGTACCGATTACAATGTTTTTGCAAAAATAGAAAATGGTAAAGTGAAAATATCAGCAACCGGTGGAGGAAGATACAATATAAGAGATGGAAGCTATTTCATTATTAAATATGAAACAGAAGATAAAAGTATTTTTCAAAGACTGCAAGAAGTAATTGAAAAAGAAAATGTTTCCCTTGGAAATGGACATTGTCTAACAATAGATGGATTGCCTGCAGGTATAGGAGATACCATCAATGTGGAATATGCATCAGGTGAAAAAATCTATAAGCATTCCAATCAGTCAATAACAATTACTCCCAATGCCATTAAAGAATTCTATGATATCTTCCATGAATATGTAAAAAAAGAAGGGTATGATTTTAATAGTAAAGGATCAAATGTAAAACTATTTGATGATGCAGATTATGAATATGTACAAGGAACATGGAAAGGAAAACACTTTGGTGATGAAATAGAAGTTACCTTTCAAGAGAATCAAGTGACAATAAAAGTAAACAATAACATAACAGATGAAAAGGAAGAATATATCATTATAGAAGGATCTATTCAAAAGAACAAGTTAAAAGAAGGAAAAGAAGGAATTTCAAAAAATGATTATGAAGACTTTGAAGGAGTACAATCATTCTCTAAGAAAAATTGGTTTACAATGACTGGCTATTTTTATAAAGAATCATATTCTACATGTGATTTAATGAATTTTGAAAAAGAAAAGCCAGTAGAGGAAGAATAGAAAAGAATAAAAAATATCTTGATTGAAAAAAAACAAAAAGTATTTATTTAAGAGAATGAAAAAAATATTATAATATAAATGAAAGGAGAAAATATGAAAAAGAAAAAAGTATTATTTATTGCGATTACACTATTAGCAATAACCCTTCTAGCAACTGCTTGTAGTAATGAAAAAGAAAAAAAAGAACAACAGAAATATGATTATTTGGTACTAGTAAATAAGTATTCTAGACTACCAGATGACTGGGAAAAAAATGTAGAACTAGTCAATACTAAAAATGCATGGGATGAAGATATTCAAGTTGAAAAAGAAGCATATAAGCAATTTAAAAAATTTAAACAAGAAGTAGACAATGACTTGAAGGAATATAATACTACTATTGAATTAGACAGTACTTATAGATCAATAAAGGCACAACAAGAATTATGGGATGAATGGTCTGAAGATCCTGAAAAAGGAATTGATTATGTTAGAAAGTTTGTAGCTGTTCCAGGATATTCTGAACATCATACAGGCCTAGCAATTGATATTTGTCTAAAGAAAGATGGAGAGTTAGTATATGATAATGATGAGATGATAGCAGAAAGAGAAATCTTTGAAAAAATACATGCTAAATTATCAAAGTACGGATTTATTTTAAGATATCTTGAAAATAGAGAGGATATGACAGGATATACCTATGAACCATGGCATTTAAGATATGTAGGGGATACAGAAATTGCAAAAGAAATCATGGATAAGAATATTACTTTCGAAGAATATCTTGGAGGAATTGAAAACATAAAAGAAAATCAATCTGCAGCTAAATATCAAATTGAAAGAGCTTTACAAGAACATTTTAAAGAAATATACAAAGATAAAATAACAAATTCTAGATTTAATGTGACAAAGATTTATACAGCAAAAGAAGAAAAAGAAAAAACGATGAAGTCTTTGAAACTTGGAAAGAATGAAGTAGCTTTTGAAGTAACTTATCAACTTCAACCTGCTGAAGGAATTGATTTAAATGAATTAATGGTTGTAGATGGTGAATATGACGAAAATCTAGGCTGGGTTAAAAATCTTAGTAGAGTTGGTGTTCTAAGATATCATGATAAAAATAACAGTTATTCCATTGATAACTTTGGAACTGGATGGTAAAAAATAATAGGAGCAATCCTATTATTTTTTATACTACAATAATTAAGTCAAAAAAAGAACTAAGTAATTTAGCCCTTTATCGATTTAATAACTTATTGATTTCTTTTTCTACTTTTTCGTTGATATGATTTAATCGTTCTAAATAATATGTGTTTTCATCTACAATTTTATTAATATCTTTAATCACATGAGTCTTTTCTAATTCATATAAATGAAATCCAATTCGATAATGATTCTCAATTAAATCATCTAATGTTATTTTTAATAAAACACCTTTTTGTTTTCGATTATTTTTAATTATCCTTTTTAATTGATTAGAATCTTTTATTTGATTATGATTAATAATAGTAATCTCTTTTTTATTAGATTGATCTTTAAAATGAATCGTTGCAATCAAATGATCTAAAAGGATTGTTTGGATTCCCCTCGCAAGAAAACGTCCTTCTCGAAAACTACTAATCTTATTATAATTTGTAATTAATACTACATTCTCATTATGTAGCATGTATCTTCTAACCTGATCAAAAATATTTTCTTTATTAGAGTTTTTACGAAATCTAGGAATATCATCAAAAATATATACATAGTTAAAATCTTCAACCTTTAACTCTTGATCAACCACATAATCATTATGAATTCCTAATATTTCATCGAATACTTTAAATATCTCATATCTAGAGGCATCTATACTTTTCATATAATAAGTAGCATTACCCTTCTCTTGATAAAAAGAGAACAACTCACTTTCAATATTTAGATAAGCAATCTTATCTTTATCTTCATGTAAATAAATAGGTTTATGAACATAACTTATAAATTCTAATAATAAATCTTTAATATTATATTTTCTTAATTGAATCAAAATTCTATTAACCGGAAGTTTATCTTCTTTTAAGAAATACCGATTCATTCGAATAATATCAGGCATAATTTCATATAACCTTTCATTTTCAATAACATCATCATAAGAATAATCTTTTTTATCACATAGATATTTTAAATAGATTAAATAAGCAATAAAAGTATTTTCTTTTTTACCAATAAATCTCAAATTCTTTTGTCTTTCTATTCCTCTTAATTCTTCTAGTATACTAGGAATCATTCTCATCACCTATAACACTTTCTATTGCATAATGAATGATTTTCTCATCATTATCTAAAATATTAGTATAAATAGCACTTCTTTCATTAATAGAATTTAATAAAGGAGATATCAACATTTGCTTTTCTTTTGGAATATTTGGTAATTCTATTTTTTTAATATCATCTAATGTTAAGTTTCCAACAAATTGATTCTTTTCAATATAGTTTTTTATTCCAACCTTTTCTAAATAATTCGCAACAAAAATATAACTATATTGATCCATATTAATTCCTCTTAAAATAATAAAATTATTTGGAATAATAACTTCTTCTTTTATATCATATGAGTATGTACCAACTCGATAAGGCTTTTTTACAAAGATTAAAATATCTCTTGGTTGTAGAAAGAATTTTTTCTTAATCTCCCCAGAAAATGCTTTTTCAATTAATCTAGAATGAATAATATTTGTATATTGAATACTATCTTTTTGTATGGTTTTATATAATTTAGAATACTTATCTTTAACAGCTGCATTGGTAATATTATAACCAACAACGATTTCTTCAAAAACATCTTTTATTCTCATAGTATTCCTCCTTTTGAGTGCATATGATATCATATTATATAATTTTAATCAACATGAGTACAAATTAATATTATCTTTACGGATATCTTGTAATATCTCTTGTATTTCTTCATAAAATAATATTTTTTTAATTTTTAATTGATGAGCTAATTGATCTAATGAATCTTTATTTCGTATTAGAATTTCTTTTGCTTTATTATAGTATTCTTGAATAATATGATTAATATGTTCATCTTTAGCTTGCTTTACTTTTTCTGATTGCTCATCAATCTTTCGAATCCAAGAATCAAAGCCTAACATACAATAATTATCAACAAATCTAGTAGCTAAATCATATGCACGATGTAAATCAGAATTAGCACCAGTATCACAAGTTTGATAAATGATTTCCGTAGCTGCCTTTCCACCAAGAACAGTCAGGAGTCTATTTTTCATAAATTGAATATCATCAAAATAGTATTCATTATTATGATATTTAGTAAAACCTCTTTTATCACCATCAGTTTTCATAATAGTGATAAAGGTCACACTCCCAGGCTCTAAGTATTCCCCAATCAAAGCATGTCCAGCTTCATGATAAGCCACATTTAATGCATATCGATCTTCTTTCTCCTGTTCTTCAATAGTAGTATCATAAGATAACTCTAATGCCGCCTGCAACAGTTCATCATTTCCAATTTTATCTTTGTTTTTATATCCAGCATAAATTCCAGCTTGATTACAAACTTTCTCTAAATCAGCACATGATGTACAAGAAAGGATATAAGAAAGATTTTGAATATTAACATCATCATCTAATTTTTTATTTTTCAAATAATACTGGATTAATTTCTTTGATTCATCTTCATCGGGATAATCAAGCTCAATTTGATAATCAAAACGTCCTGATCGTAATAAAGATGATGGAAGTAAAAAACGATTATTTGCAGTCGCGATTACAAAAATATCCTCATATTTAATATCATCAATAAATGATTGAACCGCAACAAACTCCTCTTTATTACCACGATTATTACTTTCTGAAAACTTATCAATATCATCTAATAAAATAATAGATGGTTGATTTTTCTTTGCTTTCTCAAATATTTCATTCATATAATCAATGAAATTCCCATCAGATTTAATTTTTCGAATAATAAATGTTTCTCTTTTTACATATTTTAATAATTCCTTCGAGATAGTTGTTTTTCCAAGACCCGGGGGTCCATATAGTAACAATCCATGTGGTATATTACTTCCTAATTCTCTATATTTTTCTGGATGATTTAAAACATCAACTAATCTCTCAAGAGTTTTCTTGGTATTTTCATAACCAATAATATTCTGAAATAACTTCTTTTTCATAATTCACATTCCTTTTCACTTAATATTCCCAATTGGTGCCAATACTATAACACATAATACTTGTAATCAAATTGATTAAAGCTTTAGCAGACTTGATTAAAAGAGAAGCAAATAACTTAAAAATTAATTAATATACTTTGGGAGAATTAAAGGATGAATAAATGTGATGAATGGAAAAAAAATTCTCCAATAAAATAGCAATAAAAAAATGATATTTTTTATTCGACAATTCCACCAAAATATTGACATTTACAGAGATTTACGATAAGCTTAAAAGGTAAAGTAGGAAAGTATGAAGATACCTTTACAATATATAATAAAGGAGGTGTGAGAATGAAAGGAGATAAGAAGATTTTAGCTTTAGCAATTTTAGTATTATTACTAACAGTATGCTTTGGTTCATATGCAATCTATAGAAATGCATCAGACGGTACTGGTACTGTTAATGCAGCTGCATGGTCAGTAAAAGTTAAAAATCAACCAATATCAAATACTTGGACATTTGATTATGATGATATTACTTGGACAACTTTAACTGGTTACAATGATACAATTGCTCCAGGATCTACTGGTACAATTACAATCCCAGTTGATGCAACTGGATCAGAAGTAGATGTAATTCTTACTGCTGCATTAGGTACAGCTACTCTTCCAGATGGAATGAGCGTATCACTTGCAGGAGGAAGCAATGAACAAACTATTTCCTACAATGCAAGTAGCATGACAGCTAATGTTACATTAAATATTGCATGGGCTGGAGCAGAATCAGATACAGATGCAAAAGATACAACAGATAAAGCTGCTCAAGATACACAAATTTCAATTCCAGTTACTTTAACTGCTAAACAATCAGTTCAAGGACACTAGGATTGATTAATAAAAAAACAAAAGAATAATATGTGATTATTCTTTCGTTTAAAGTCTATAAAGAATTGTAGACTTTAAACGGAAGAATAGTTTTAAGGAAGTGAGAAAATGTCTAAGCAAGAAAAGAATAATGAAAAAAAAGATAATCATACAAGCGATAGAATAATTCAGATAATACTAATCATTATCATTATTCTTTTACTATTAAGGAATTGTTCATTAGTAAAGAAAAAAGGAAATGAAGATAGTGGTAAAGTAAATATTATTGATATTACTCCTAGTGATAAATGCGAACAAGACAGTAATATGATTGACTGCTTACAAGATGAAAGCAATAGTAAATGCTTAGTTCCAGATTTTATTGGAAAAAGTAAAAAAGATGTTTTAAAATGGCTTAATTCTATATCTAATACGATTGAAATTGAAATTAAAACAGTAGAAGATCCAAATTATAAAGATGGAACAGTTCTAGAACAATCACTTATAGGTACTAGTGTGAAAGATTTACTAGCAGGAAAAACAAAACTAGTAATCACAATTGTAAATAATGGATCATTAGTAGATTGTGAAAAAAACAGTAAAAATAGTAAATGTATATTACCAAATTTTGTAGGTAAAGAAAGAAATGATGTAGAAAATTGGTTAGATAGTATCACAAATAACGTAAAGATTAAATATGTCTATGTTGATTCTAATAAGCCAGCAGGTACAGTTATAAATCAATCTATAAAAAGTGGGACAGCTATTAAAAATATAATAGATAAAGATGAAACAATTATTATTTATATTTCAAAAGGAGATAAAAATAATTCAAATACGAATCCATATACGAATGGAAGTAATCAAGATAATAATACTCAAAATGAAGAGACAACTCCAGAACCAACACCAGAGCCTGAACCAGAATTAGACGATGATTTTTATGTTAATGATAATGAAATAGCAAGATGGAATGATGAACAAAACTTAAAAATATTTGAAGATTCAGCTAGAATATCTAAAGTAAATGGAAAAATTGCTCCTGAAAGTACAGGAACATATAAATTTGTGGTAAATAATGGAACTAGATATAATCTAAAATATAAGATTTCATTTACTGAAAATAATCAACATAATATGAATATGAAATATAAGATAAAAAAAGGAAATACCTATCTAATAGATCATTATGTATCCTATGATGAATTAAACATTAATAATATGACACTAAGCAGTAATAATTCACAAACATATTATCTAGAGTGGAAATGGGTAGGAGATGATGATATTGAAGATACATCTATTGGAAATAATGCTAAAAACACAAATATTCAATATAGTTTAAAAATAAATGTTGAGGCAGAGAGTGTATAATGAATAAGATATTTAAAATAATATTTGATATTATATTTATTTTTTCTATTGCTATATTGAGTATATATTTTATTTTAAGATTATTAGGAATAGCAGAAATATATAAAGTAAAAACAGGCTCTATGGAAGATGGAATACATGCCGGAGATTATATATTAATCTATAGAAAGAAACAATATCAAGTAGGAGATATCGTAACGTTTCAAAAAGAAGGATATCATGTTACTCATAGAATTATAAAAAAGAATGGAAATAAAGTAATAACTAAAGGAGATGCAAATAACACACCTGATGAAGAAATAAAAGTATCTAGTATAGTTGGAAAAGTAATATACCATGGAGGATTCTTAAACTTTTTAATAGATTTTAAGTATGTGATAGCATGTGGACTATTTGGATTATATCTATTAAGTATGTTTTTTGAGGGAAAAGAAAAAACAAAAGAATAAAAAATAAGTGAAAGGAGTATTGTTATGAAAAATAAGATAATAAAACCAATGATATTGGTAATAGGAATAGCACTTATTTTCTATGCAGTACATACTTTTGCATTACTAAGAAATAGAGCTAGTGGGACTGGTTCAATCGATACTGCAACATGGAGTGTAACAAGAAATCAAAGTCAAAGTGGAGATTCTATTGAAATAGTACCAGGAATGTCCACAGATAGTTATACACTAACAGTACAAAGTAACTCGGAAGTAGATGTTATTTATAGCATAATAATTAGTAATCTACCAACAGGAGTAGAAGTTGATTTAGATAATAGTGGTAACTATAGAACACCTACGAGTGGAACAATAAGAATGAGTTCAGTTGGAACAATTAATTATAATGATTCAGTAAAAACAAAAAATCATACGTTAACATTTAGAGCAGCCAATGGAACAACACCAGTAACAGATCAAGAGATAGATATTGATGTAGAGTTTAAACAAGGTTTATAAAATAAAAATAGAAAAAGAAAGTGAGGTATAGAAATGAAACTAAAAAAACACAAAAAAATTATTTCTCTTTTTGTAGCTTTATTGATTTTCTATACCATCATAAATGGAGCTTTTTCTATTTATAGAGAAATCAAGGGAGATTCCATTAATTTAAGTGTTTTAGATCCAAGTGGAATGGTTGCTGTAACATTTGATCCGAATGGTGGTACGATACCTCAACAAGATGCATCAAGAAGTGTACAAAATGGTTCAGCAGTTGGAGCATTGCCAACAACAATGACAAGAACGAATTATAATTTTGATGGTTGGTACACACTTCCAACAGCAGAAGGAGTCAAAATTACAGATCAAACAATAGTAACAGGAACAACTGTTACTTATTATGCTCATTGGATAAAAATAGTTTGTAAAAAAGCAGTAGCTGGTACACTTCATACTGAAACATGTTCCGATGGAGGAAGCTGTTTGAATAGTATAATGGGGTATCATTATGGTGATACTATAACTTATGGTACAATACCAGGAGCATATAGTCCGATAGTAGGAGATGCCTATGATTGTGACGTAAATGATGATGGAACATGGGATCCCCTAACAGAAAGATTTTATTACATCAGAAGTTTTGGTGGAACTTCCCAAGTTGAAAATTCAGCATTAGTACATTTCACTAGTTTTGATGAAAACGGTCAAATGGATTCTGGGAAAACTAGGGGGAGTTATGTTTATAATACAGCCATTGGCTATTTACCAACTTCATCTACCTGGGATAATCCTGCACTAATAGAACATAATGGAAATGTTACCAGATTTATTCAACACGATGATTTAACGACAGCCTGTGGAGGACTAAATAATGCTAACTTAGCAAATTGTCAATTTATCTTAGAAACATCCAGATTCCAATCAGAAAATTTAGGTAGAGCAGGAATATGGATAGAGGCAGAAAACTCAAGTCTTCATAGAATTCATACTCATAGTATATATATCTATGATCCTGTTCAGCAAACTAGTGAAAATACGGCAAGACCAGTTATAGAAATACCATCCAATACTATTGAAGGCTACCAATCAGCACAATCATACACAATATCATTTAATCCTGGACAAGGATCGTTAGATAATCAATCAGATGCATCAAGAACAGTTCAAGGTGGAACAGCTATTGGAACATTGCCAACCGCAACAAGAGAACACTATACATTACTTGGTTGGTTTACAGATCCAACAAATGGAACACAAATTACGGAAAATACTATAGCTTCAGGAGATGATACATATTATGCTCATTGGGTTGAAAATATAACAATTACATATAATGCAAATGGAGGAACAGTAACTCCTGCATCAAAGGAAATAGCACCAGGAGCTGAGATTGGACAATTACCGGTTCCAGAATATACTGGACATGAGTTTATAGGTTGGTACACTGATCCTGACACTGGAACTATAGTAAATTCAACTACAACTTTTAATACAACAACCCAAATCTATGCTCATTGGGAAAAATTACCATTGGAATATGTATTCTATATTCCAGGAGAATGTACATTTACAAGTACAGGAATAACGAATGGTCCTAATGGAAATTGTATCAGTACAGTAAATCCAACAGGATCAAATATTGATTATACTCAGACAGCATTATCAACTAAAAAATATATTGATTCAGGAATTTCTTTATATGATACGACAAATCATGATAAAGACTATGAAATTCATTTTGAAATCGTTAATTATGTTTCTGGTGATAATGAAAGCCAAGCAACATTCTTTAATACGAAGAGAGAAGGAGGCAATTTCCCTGGATTAGTAGTCAGAAAAACTACTGATAATACGGGAAATATAGAATTTGCTTCTAGAAGAACTTCAAGTAATAATACAAGTATATTAATTCCTTCTAGTTCTATTACTAAAATGTCAGTCTACAGAATAGGTGAAGAAATATATTACAGCATAAATGATGGTGAAAAAATATTTGCCAATAATTTAGCGGAGTATAATCCAGAATTTGATTTAACAACATGGTTTGGTGGAGCACCAACGAACGCAAACGCAACAGCAGCTAGAAGATTCTTAACCGGAACGTTAAAGAATATTTATATCAAATTAACACCGGATGCACCAACAAAAGCAACTATAACATTTGATCCTAACTATCAAGGTGCCCAAACATTTGACGAAGAATATACTCTAGGTCTAGAAATAGGAACACTACCAACTACAACAAGAACTGGTTATACATTACTTGGTTGGTTTGATGATCCAACTGGTGGAAATCAAATTACTTCAAGTACAATAGTTAATGATGATGATACATTCTATGCTCATTGGCATGAAAATGTAACAGTAACATTACATACGAATGGAGGAACAGTAAGTCCAAATACAATAACTGCTCCATACAATATGGCTATTGGAACATTACCAACACCAACAAAAGCTAACAACGAATTTGCAGGATGGTATCAAAATCCAGAACTTACAATACCAGCAACTTCAGAAACAGTACTTACAGCTGATGCGGATTTCTATGCAAAATGGATTCCAGATGTAACAGTTACATTGAATGCGAATGGAGGAACAGTAAGTCCTAATACTATAACCGTTGGACAAGGACAAGCCGTAGGGGAATTACCAACACCAACAAAAGCTAATAATGAGTTTGCAGGATGGTATCAAAATTCAGAACTTACAACTCCAGCAAACTCAGATACAATTATAAACAGTGATACTGTATTTTACGCAAAATGGATTCCAAACGTAACAGTAACATTGAATCCGAATGGTGGACAATTAAGTCTAAATACAATAACCGTTGGACAAGGTCAAGCTGTAGGACCATTACCAACACCAACAAAAACAAATAATACATTTGATGGATGGTATCAAGATTCAGAACTTACAATACCAGCAACTCCAGAAACAGTGGTTACTCAGGATACATATTTTTATGCTAAGTGGATAGAAGATATTACCATAACATATAATGCCAAAGGTGGTACTGTAAGTCCAAATAGTATAACAATGCCACCTGGAACAGCAATAGGAACATTACCAACACCAGAAAAAACAGGCTATACTTTTGCTGGTTGGTATATCGATGATGGTACCTATCAAAATGAAGTAACTACTTCTACAACATTTAATACAACAACACAAATATATGCAAAATGGATTGAAAATATTACCATAACATATAATGCCAAAGGTGGAACAGTTACTCCATCAAGTAAAACATTCCCTGCTGGAACAGCTATAGGAGAATTACCAATCCCAGAAAAAGTAGGGTATGATTTTGCTGGTTGGTATATCGATGATGAAACTTATCAAAACCAAGTAACATCATCTACAGTATTTAATACAACAACAGATATTTATGCAAAATGGGAAGAAACAGCAGATATTACAGTTACATTTGATCCTGATGAAGGAACAGTAAGTCCAACTACAAAAACATTTGCTCCAGGAACAGCAATCGGTGAATTACCAACTCCAGAAAAAACAGATTACTTATTTGTTGGATGGTTTACTGATAATACTTGGACAACTGAAGTTACAGAAGATACAACATTTGATTCATCAACTACTATTATTGCAAAATGGGTAGATGAAACTTATGTTGCTTGTATTGGGGCTACATCTTATACAACTCTACAAAGCGCGGTTGATGCTGTACCAACAACAGGTGTAAAAACAACAATTAAAATAATTCAAGACATAACAGCTACAACAACTACAACAATTCCAAACACTAAATGGGTTGAACTAAATATAGGAACTCATACTATTAGTAGTAGTACTAGTGGAATAGACATGTTTACAAATAATGGAAAACTAGATATTATAAATGGTACTATAATTCGTACCGGAGCTAATGCAAGTAAAAAAGGATATATTTTTAAGAATAATACAGGAGCAACTTTAAATATCTCTGGAGGTTCAATAACCTATAATAGATCAAGCGATACAGAAGCTAAGCCAATTGAAAGTACTGGAACAGTCAATATAACTGGTGGAGAACTTTCATGTAACTCTCAAGCTGCTGTAATAAATGCTAATAGTGGTACATTAAATGTATCAGGCGGAAGAATTATAGGAAGTAACACAACCAAAGGACAAGCCATATACAATAATGGTGCAACAACAACCATTAGTGGAGATGCTTATCTTGAAAATAATTCTCAATCAGGAAGTCAATATGGTAGAGCAGCTATTACAAATAATGCTGGAACAGTTAATATACTTGGCGGAACAATTATCAGTCATAATAATGCAGCAGTTTCAAATAAAGGAACAATGGTTATTGGTACGGATGATGGAACAATCAATATAACGTCTCCTAGTATGCAAGGAAGTACTTATGGATTAGAAAATACAAGTGGAACAGTAACCATTTATGATGGTATCTTTAAAGGAAAAGTTAGTACAAATAATAAGGCTATAAGTAACGAGACAACTGTTAGCCATGGAACTCATGAAACTTATGAGATTGTTCATGATAATGAAACAATTGATAATGTTCAATATATTGTAGCGTATCTAGAAGATCAATCAATAAATATTACAGTTACATTTAATAAAAATGGTGGAGATACAGTTACTACTAATACCAAAACATTTACAGAAATTGGTCCAATTGGTGAACTACCAACGGCAACCAAAGCAAATACAGAATTCTTAGGATGGTTTACTGCTGCAACGGGAGGAGAAAGAGTTCTAACAACAACAGAAGTAAATGAAGATATTGTTTATTATGCACATTATACAAATGCAACGACAGTTTGTAGACCAGCAACAACACTTCATACTGATGGTAATACTACATTTGGTCAAATCCATTCAGGATTAACATTAAGTGCTGGAGATGCTTATGACTGTGATGTAAATGGAGATGGAACATTTGATGCTACAAATGAAAGATTCTATTATTTAACAGATACAAGTGATGGAAAAGCAGTATTTATCTTCTCAAATAATATACATCAAGGACAAAGTAGTGCAACTCCAATATGTAAACCTGATGCAGTAGCTTATGGACCAAACTATACAGACGGACCTGATACTGCAATAGGAGAGCTACCAACAACACTTCAATGGTCAAATGTAAATATTTATACAGAACCTAGAACAATTACAAATCAAGCAGGAACAACAGTAACAAGCGATTATACTTATACTGGTAAAGCTGCAAGATTAGCTACTCTAGATGAAATTAAAGCTGCAACAAGTTCAGGTCTTAACGAAACGGCAAACGAATTAGCTAGCTATACATATTTATTAGAAAACACAGCGTCATACGGAGATTGTAGATCAAATTATTGGCTAGAAACAACGAATTCAAATGGTGGAGCCGTAAGAATTGATGGAGCTACGGATGCTAAAAGATTAGGACATGCTACTGGTTCTTCAGCAATAAGACCAGTAATAGAAGTTCCATATGCATCAATTGATGGTGCCTCAACGATAGTAGAATTTGATACAATTCCTGAAGCTATGAGAACTTACTTTACAAATGTAAGCTCATGGAATGAAGGACAAGATGATTCAAACTATAGTAGTTTTAATTCAGCAATGACAGCAAACTTAAATAATTATGATTGTGCATATTATCAAAATGATAATGTAGGTACACAATATGGAACTGTCTTCTGTGATCAGCCAAATCAATATGATACAGGAGTCACAGGTGAAGTAAATGTCTATGAATATAATGAAACAACAGGAGTAACATCAAATACTCAAGCAACTTATGTATTTAATAATAATGGTAAATTATATAACTTTATTCCAGGTAAAACATACTATTGGGAATCTGCTAGTGACAGTTCTAAGAATGGTTATGTAAGACCTACTGGAGAAAGACGTCTAATTACCATTCCAGGAACAACAAGACAAACTCGTAATGTACGTGATCTAGGAGGACTTCCAGTCGATACAGATGGTGATGGTACAATTGATGGTAAAACAAAATTTGCTAAAATCTATCGTGGTGAAAAGATTTGGGGAACAAATCGTAATGGAGTAACAAAAGCTCAATTTGAAAAACTTGGAATTTATAACGAATTAGATTTACGTACTCAAGGCACAGAAATAGTTGCTTCAGAAGAAGATCAATTAACAAACTATATTCCAAATGAAATTGTACATTATAAAATTGATCATGATGAATTTGGTCCAAACTCATCGGAGACTGTAAATGGAAAAAATTATTATCAAGCAGCCCGTGATGCCGCAATTGATGTTATGCAAAGAGTTGTAGCTGGAAACGATGACTATGCAATCTATTTCCACTGCCGTATCGGAGCAGATAGAACAGGTACTCTAGCTTACTTACTTGAAGGAGTATTAGGAGTACCAACAGAATATAGACATCAAGACTATGAATTAACAACATTCTTTGGTCTAAGAGAAAGAACTAGATATTATTACAATAAATCTACTAATTACTATAAATTCCTATATCTTAAGAAAGCAATAAGACATGCAACACCAAATAATAATGAAATAACTGGAGAAGAAAATGTAATGGATTGGTTCTTATTAGAAGGAAACTCAACCAATGAATGTAATGATATCAGTACATTAATAACTCAATTCAGAGCAAAAATGATTGATTATAACTAAGAAGGAGTACAAAGTACTTCTTTTTAGTATAGAAAAAAAATTGTCATCAAACAAAAATTTTGCTAAAATAAAACTATAAAATAGAGGAGACTAAATATATGAAAAGAAGTAAAAAGAAAAAAAGTATCATTCTATTAGGTTTACTGTTA
>CAMYXG010000009.1 GCA_947303225.1 uncultured Caryophanales bacterium
CTTTTTCATAAGATAGTATTCCATTAATAATTGCATTTTTTCCAATTTCAATCTTTTCTGCTGCTATATGAACATCACCATCAATTTTCGAATTAATGGTTACACTTTCTCCTCCTACATACACATTTCTATTGATATTAGAATCGATTCGAATCGTTTCTCCTGCAACATATAGGTCTCTAATATTAGATTGTTTAATTGTTATAAAAGATCCTGCTATAAAAGCATCTTTTGTGGTAATTGTATCTACATTAATGACATTTCCTGCTGCAAAAAGGATATCTTGCGTACTTGATAATTTTAGATTATTTCCTGCTATAAAACTAGCTCCATCGATTTCTGATTCCAGTTCTACATTATTTCCTGCAAAAAAACTTGTAGATTCTATTCTCTCCTTTAAACTTAAATTATCTCCCGCTTGAAAGTTTGAAATTGGTTTGGCATAAACCGGTAGCATTACCAATCCTATTATTATGAATAATAATATTCCTTTTATTCTCTTTTTCATTTTCCTACACTCCTTCTATTTTCATTATAGCAAGAAAAAAAGAATATGACTATTCTTTTCTTATTTTTTTTATCCCAATCGGAAAGCAGGCGATACACCATATGCATAATTTGAATCATAATTGTCATTCCAGTTACCATAAGAATTAACAATTCTGAATTTTGTTGTACCATTAAAGTATGCAGAACGTAGCCACCAATAATAATCCGTATTGTCTAGTTTCTTAATAGCACCTGAATAATTAGAACTTGTTACTCCTATCTTCTTATAATAATCTAATTGTCTTGTATTATCATAAGAAGTGTCATAGTAATTAATTCCACTGTTTATATTGCCATCAATATCTTCCCAAACTTCGTGTGCTGATAGCAAATATATTTTATCAGATGTTACGAAATTATTCTCTCCTTCTGTTGTACCATGTCCTGATACTACGGTTGTATCTACTATGGCATTTTTTAATACTTCTGGCAAAGCATTGTAGATGTTACTGTTGACATAAGTTCTCATTGAACTTGCTGACCATCCATTTACATTAGTGGTGCTTGAATTCATTTGTTTTATTGTAATTATATCGGTAAATTCTAAGACAAATCCACAAGCTGTTTGTGAAAATCCAGTAGTAGAGCATTCATCAGGAGTTGTTGTATTGGCAATTCTTAATGTATGTGTTCCTAATGATCCCATATCTACTTCTTTTGTTGAACCAGCGGTCCAATTTGATGGTATTTTTCCTGATTTAATTTTAGAAACTATACCGTCCCATGTTGAGTCTTGAAAATCTGGAACTGGTTTTTCTATAGCGTTATTATCTGCTTGAACATAGGTTACATTAAATTTAAACATAAACGTATCCGTAGTAGTTGGTAGTTGACTCGCTTCTATATCTCTTTTAAATTCTACTCTTACTTTTACCTTTTCTGTTGCTCCTGCATCCAATTTATGATTACTTGCTATAGGAATACCATCATCATATGATACAGAATAATTTAGATAGTCTGGAATAGTTTTTTCTGTTGTTTCATCGTCCTCATATGCTTTATTTGAAAATGACTCTATCATGGCATCAATAGATCCTTCATTTACGGCATCTACTGTAAATTCATAGAAGTCTCCTGGAGTAGATAAAGTGATACTATATTCTACTTCAGTGTTACCTGTTTTGATTGCAGCAGGTGTTGTGACTTTGGCACCTGTTACACTACCATTTGTAACAACTAGATTACTCCAATGAATATTCCAAGATGCACTTGGTAGTTCTGCTGTTCCTGAAATATTTAAACTACTAGATAAAAATGCATATCCAATTGTTATACCTAATAATATAATACCTAAAATCACTATCATATTTTGTTTTTTTCGATTTCTATTCATTATTCAACACCTACAACTATTACTCTATTTTTATTTATAATTTGATATTATCATATTGATATTTTTTTTTCAATCATTTTTTATACTTAAAATAGTGACAATTGATTAGAGTCTGGTAATCCTTCTAGGATTCCCATTTCTTTCATTTTTTCTATTAGTGTTCCAGATACTTTGGCTCTTTTTTGGATGTCTTCAATACTGATAAATTTTCCTTTTTCTCTTTCTGAAACAATGTTTTTTGCAACGGTATCTCCAAGTCCATCAATAGCACTGAATGGTGGATAAATCTCTGTATCACTCTTTACGGTCCATACTGTTGCATCACTTTGGTACAAATCAACATTTAAGAATTTCATTCCTCTTGCAGTTGCTTCTAAGGCTACTTTTAGTGATTCTGCTTGGCCATTCTCTTTATTTGTGGCTTCATATCCTTTTTCTTGAATGTCTTCTATTCTTTCTTTGATAGAAGAATATCCTTTAATCATACTTTCTACATCCACATCTGTTGCTTTTGATGAGTACCATGATGCATAAAAGTATACTGGCATATGTACTTTATACCATGCAATTCGAAATGCACTTATAACGTATGCAGCCGCATGTGCTTTTGGGAACATGTATTTTATTTTTTGACAAGATCCAATAAACCATTCTGGAATATTTGCTTCTTGCATTGTTTTTACATGTTCTTTCCAAGCATCTGGTTCTTTTGATGCTCTTCCTTTTCTGACAAACTCCATTATTTTAAATGCTTTAATTGGTTTCACTCCATGATACATCAAATAGACCATGATATCATCACGACATCCTATGGTTTCTTTAAATGGAACAATGTTATTGGCAATTAGTTCTTGAGCATTTCCTAACCATACATCGGTACCATGAGAAAGTCCTGATATTTTTATTAATTCACCAAATGTTGTAGGACGTGTATCTTCTACTAGTTTTATGGTAAATGGAGTTCCAAATTCAGGAATACCTAGTGTTCCAGTATTACACATAATTTGTTCTTTTGTTACTCCTAAGGCTTCCGTTGAAGTAAAAATACTCATAGTTTCTTTGTCATCTAATGGAACTTTTAAGATATCTGTTCCTGATTGATTTTGAATTAATCTTAATTGAGTTGGATCACTATGCCCTAAAATATCCAATTTTAGTAAACATTGGTCAATTGAATGGTAGTCAAAGTGAGTGGTTCTCCATTCTGCTGTTGCATCTTCTGCAGGATATTGAAATGGGGTAAAATCTGATACTTCCATATAATCTGGAATAACTACAATTCCTCCTGGATGTTGTCCTGTAGTTCTTTTTACTCCAGTACATCCCATTGCTAGTCTTTCTACTTCTGCTTTTCTCATGTATCCTAATTCTTTCTCTTCACAATATCCTTTTACAAATCCAAAAGCAGTTTTATCTGCTACTGTTCCAATTGTTCCAGCACGATAAACATTGTCTTCCCCAAATAATACTTTTGTATAAGCATGTGCGCTTGCTTGATTTAAATCTGAAAAGTTTAAATCAATATCGGGTACTTTATCTGCATTGAATCCTAAGAAAGTAGCGAATGGCATGTCTTGTCCATCTTTTATCATAGGAATATGACAAGTAGGACATTCTTTATTCGGTAAGTCAAATCCAGATGAATAATCTGCTCCGTATGGATTTCCTTCTTCATCTTCAAAAATACTTAATTTACACTTTTCACAACGATAGTGAGCTGATAGTGGATTTACTTCAGTAATACCCATCATCGTTGCGACAAAGCTTGAGCCAACAGAGCCACGAGATCCAACTAAATATCCTTCATCATTTGAATGTTTAACAAGTCTTTGAGAAATTAAGTAAATTGGATCAAATCCCCCTCCTATAACTCCACCTAGTGCTTCTTTTGTTGCTTTTTCTAAAGCTTCTTTTTCATACCTTTCTTCCCTATTTCTTTGTAAGTATTCTCCTACAAAAGAAAATACTTTATCTTTTCCTTGTAATAATAAATCATGTAATTGTTTATGAGATTTTTTATTCATTTCTTCTTCAGATAATTTTTCTTTTTCTAAATCTTCTTTGATAATTCTAAAAACAATATCTCCATATAATTCTGTTGCAATTCGCTCTTCAATGGAATATGGAAGTGGATCTCCATACCAGTCAGCTGCTTTTGTATAAACTAAATCGGTTACTACTACTGGACAGTCTAGATAAGTTTCTCCATCATCACTTTTTACTCTTGGAGAGAATGGAATTCCTCCTGTATCAATAATAACTTCAACTATATCACACATATCTGCTATTTTATTGGTATTTTCTACCACTATTCTGTATGCTTCTTCTGCTCCTAAAAAGTCAAAGTCTTTTAACATTTCATCTGTTGTTCTAAAGTGATTGGATGGAATTTCCTTGATATTTCCACGTGCTAGAGGATGTCTTCCTCCACCTGGAACTTTTTGATTAACAATAATTTCTCTATAGATTTTATCTTCTCTTTTAATGTGATGAACATCTCCTGTTGCAACCATAATTTTTCCTGCTTCTTCTGTTATTCTTACTATTTTTTCAATATTAGCAGCTACTTCTACTTTTGTTCCAAAGTCTCCTGTTTGAATTAAATGATCATAACACTCAATTGGTTGTACTTCTACATAATCATAAAAACGAATAATATTGGATAGCTCATCATCGCTTTTTGACTTTGCTTCCATGAACACTTCACTTTCGTAGCACCCACTACCTATTAGTAATCCTTCTCTATGTTTTTCTATTTCACTTCTTAAGATTCTTGGCGTTTTATATAGATATGTTGTATTGGCTAGTGAGACTAATTTAAATAAATTCTTTAATCCTGTTTTATTTTTTACTAAAAGATTTACGTGATGTGCTCTACCATATTTATGAATTTCATCTCGACTTACTAGCTTGTCTAATTCATTCATATTTTCAATATTACGATTGGATAGTTTCTTTAACATTTTATGGAATACTAGGGCTGTTCCTTCAGCATCATAGTCTCCTCTATGATGGGAAGATTCATCCCAAGGTACTTCATATCTTTTTACTAATGCTGATAGAGAATGTCTTGCATAAGTATTATCTAGAGTTCTTGATAATTCTAATGTATCAATTATTGGGTTTTCAAATGTTCCTAGATTATATTTTTTATAGGCCATTTCTAGGAATGAAACATCAAACTTAGCATTGTGAGCAACCATTGGGCAATCTCCAAACCATTCAATGAATCTTTTTACAGCGTTCTCTTCATTATCTTTTCCCTCTAACATACTATTTGTTATATTTGTCACATCCGTAATTTTTTGAGGTAATGGTCTTCCTGGATTGATCAATTCATCATATTTTTCAATAATTATTCCGTCTTTTATTTTGACAGCTCCAATTTCAATAATTGAATCTACTCCACCGGCATTGAATCCAGTTGTTTCAAAGTCAAATACTACATAAGTTTGTTCTAGCATATTTTTATTATTTGGACGTAATACAATATTTACAGAGTCATCAATCATTGTAAGTTCTGCTCCATAAATTGCTTTGAATGGTTCTGTTCCTTCTTCTCTATTTTTATTGTACTTCGTCACCATACTAAAGACATGAGGAAAACCTTGCACTCCATTATGATCTGTTATTGCTACTGCATTCATACCAAAGTTCATAGCTGTTTTTACTAAATCTGTCTCATCTGCTACTCCATCCATTTGACTCATTTTACTATGTGCATGTAATTCTATTCTTTTTACTTCTGCTGTGTCTTCTATTGTTTCTTCTTGCTTATCAATTTTAATGATATCTCTAGCATTTAATACTAATTCTCCTGCAAACTGATCATTTTTTGTATATCCTCTTATTTTATACCAATTACCTGATTTAAATTCTTTGCATAATCTACTGTATTCATCATCTTCTCTTACAAACACTTTACAATAGATACTATCTGAAAAATCTGTTACTTTTAATGTAATGATTTTAAAATCTGTTTTGTTAGACTCAAATAATTCTACACCAAAAACTTTCGCTTCAATCACAACATTATTATCTTCTCCTAATAATGTTTTTATTTTTATTGGAGATTCTTTTATTCCTCTTCCTATAATTCCATTTGGGTCTTTTGCTTCTCTTCTATATTTTTTCTTTTCTGTTGTTGGTGTAGTTGATTCTACTTTTTCTTTTGGAGAAGATACTGGAATATCTATATTTTCTAATTCATTCTTAATTTCTTCTAATACATTTTCTTCATGTCTAAGTATTATATCAATATTGAAGGGATATCCTAGTTTTTTATAAAAATTTTCGATTTTATCATGACACTTTTCTAATCTTTCTTGTTCTGTCTCATTGGTTGTTACTAATACTAAAAAGTCGTTTTCTACTTTTAGACAATCTTCATAAATTTCTAATACTCTTAGTTCTTCTTTTAATTGATTTAATAAGAATGGATAATAACTTAAATAGATTTCATTATCAGGGTGATTAATTTGAAAAATAAACTCTATTTTTTTGGCATGTTCATCTAATTCATATTTTTTTTCTTCTAATTCTTCTAATATTTCTCTTGGTAGTAATATTTCTTTTTCTATATATATTTTCCAACTATCCAATTTTTTTGTTACTTTTATTTTGGAAAGTTTTGCGTCAGAAAAGAATTCTTTCGAATTCTCTTCCATATTTATTTTGTCTAATAATATTTTTATTTTATCTTCCATTTTATCCCCCTTACTATTATTTATTTTTCACGCACAATATATCTTTGATTTCTAATACAAAAATCAATAAATTCTTCTATATTCATCTTTTTTAATTCTTTTTCATATGCATATTTTCTCTCATCAAAGACAATTTTGTCACGCATCATATACGTTGAAAACTCTTCTTTTGGTATTCCTAAGTACATTAACCAATATGGATACAACCATCTTTTTAATGATAGTAGAGATGGACTTCCACTTTGGTAGCAACTTCTATTTGTTATTCTTGTTGCATATTCATTGTACACAGCTAACTCTAGAATTGCTTTTTTAAATTTTTCTTCTTCTTCAGAATATTTTTTTACATTATCATTAATGATTTTCATATTCATACTAAATAGTATTTTTAATGGCTCTTTTTTATCAATTTCTCTTCCGATAATAAGACGATTTTTATATGGTATATCTATAATGTTAAGTTCTTTATTCACAACAAAGAATGTATAATCTTTTGTTTTCAGACGAATCATTTCTTTATATAAAAAGTCAGTTTCTTTCATATGTTTATCCCATATTCTCATAATTTCAATTCGATATTTTTCTGTCTGTTTTTTGATTTTTTCATACTCTTTTTTTGCTAAAACAATGTTGTAGATAGTATCATCATTTGGAATAAAATTTTTATAATCTTTCATAATAGATTCTTTGTCTTTAAAAATAGCATTGTACTCTACTTTATATGTTTCCCATAGTTTTTGCTTTAATTTATAGATTGTCTCTGAAATGGATGCTTGAAATAATAAGTTCCATATTAATACATAGTCATTTACAATAAAGGTTGCTTTCATTTTCTATTTTCACCACCATAAGTCTATCATATCAAAAAAAAGGAAAAAGTTGAATAGGAACTTTAACCTTTTATTTCATTCTTTGATATATGAAGAAAGCAGCTGTAGCGATAATAGCAAGTATCAATAAAAATATGATTATTTTTACAATGAGTGGAATAGATTTTTCTTTTCCATCTCCAAAGTCAAAATCTTTATCTGACAAGTCCATACTTCTGGTATAAAAATCATTATCTTTTTCTGGTAGTTTATCAATTGGATCTTCTTTTCTTTGTTCTATTTCTTTTATTTGTTCTTGATTTAGTGATTCTTGAGTTTCTTCTTTCTTTTCTTCTTGTATTTCTTTTGGAGGCTCTTGTTCTTCTGTTTGAACGGATTCTTTGTTTTCTTCCTTTTCTGGTTCTTTTTCTTCCATACCTTCTACTTTATCTAGGATATTGGTTGCCATTAAATCACTTAGTAAGTCTACTGTTGTTTCTTTATCTAATTCACCTGCTAATGTTTTTGAAGCAATTGTATCGATAATCTCTCTTATTTCTTCCTCCTCTGGAGTCATTAATCGTTTTCTTTTTTCTTCTCGATACTTTTCTAATTCTTCTTTATTGATTCCAGAAAGAATATTATAACTATTATTTTTTAACATTCTTTTACCATCTCTAGCATCTTTTTCTTGTCTATTATTACGAGCCTGTTCTAGAACACTATTAATATCATATATTTTATTTTCTTTTTGTTGATAAACATAATTAAAATCGTCTAATTCTTTTTTGTTTCTTGGTACTGTTTCTACATTTTGATATTTTTTCATTTGTTGATAGGCTTCTCTGGTGGTATGTTGATTATTTGTTTGATTTGTAGTACCTATCTCAAATGCATTAGCATGAGTGACATCCGTAATATTTGTATAAATTGCATTGGTTGAAACATTTTGATACAGTTCTTTATTCTTATCTAGTCTGCTCACATGATTTTGTTCTGCTTCACGATATCGATCCATTCTTCTCATAAGCTTCACCTTCTTATCATAATTTTAGCATACTATTCTTGAAAACAAAAGATAAGAAACTTAGCTTTACGTAAAGAAAATCATGATTAAAATCGGTGAAGAAAGTAATTCTTTACCTTCTTATTTTTTTTCGATATAATATTTTTGAAAGGAAGAGATTATATGAAAGTAAACGTAAATCAAGAAGCTTGTATTGGATGTGGAGCTTGTGTTGCAATTGCAGAAGATTTATTTGAAATCAATGAAAATGGTTTATCTCAAGCAAAAGTAGCAGAAGTACCAGAAGATAAGAAAGATCAAGCAAATGAAGCTGTTGAAAGTTGTCCTACGGGAGCAATTGCTGCAGAATAAAAACTCTAAATATTAGAGTTTTTTTCTTTATAGCTATATACGATTTGTACTTCTTTAGGAGTTAATTTACGATATTCTCCTGATTTTAATCCTTCGGTTGTAAAAATACCAATTCTTTTTCTTGTCAGTTTTTCTACTCTTAGTCCCACAGCTTCAAACATTCTTTTTACTTGATGATTACGTCCTTCATGAATTGTAATCTCAACCATGCAGGTATTTGATTCCTTATTTACTTTTTTACACTTGACTCTTGATGCTTTTACAATTCCTTCATCTAATTTAATTCCCTCTTCTAATTGATGAATTTGTTCTCCCATAATGATTCCATCTAATTTTGCTAGATAAACTTTATCTATGTTACTTTTTGGATGCATCATAATATTGGCAAATTCTCCATCGTTTGTTAATAATAAGACTCCTGTTGTATCATAGTCTAATCTTCCAACAGGATAGATTCTTGCTTCTGTATCAATAAAATCTCTTACTGTTTTTCTTCCTTTTTCATCGGAAGTTGATGTAATCACCCCTCGTGGTTTATTTAATAAGTAATATTCTTTTTCTTCTTTTGTTATGATTTTATTCTCTACTTCTATTTCATCTTTAGATGATACTTTTGTACCTAATTCTGTAATTATTTTTCCATTTACTTTTACTTTACCTGATTTTATATATTCTTCTGCTTTTCTTCTTGACGCTATTCCTGATGCAGCTATTACTTTTTGAAGTCTTTCCATATTCTTACTCCCTTCAACTGATGCTCATTATATCATATTATTTCTTTCTTTACTATATTTAAGTACGATTTTTTTCTCTCATCATAAATTATAGTGAAGGAGGTTTTTTATGTATTCTAATTATCCATCTATGTATTCTAATCGTACTACTCCATCTACTTATTATGGAGATGATGATCGATTCTTTTGGGCACCATTTGTTGTTGGAGGTCTTGCTGGTACTGCTTTAGGATATGGTATTGCAAATAATCATCAAATTCAAAATAATCAAATGGGATATTACTACCCTGCTTATCCGATTTATCCATCTTATCCTGTATTTCCTACTTATTCCAGCAGTACTAATTATTATTATTAAAAGTCTTAGGACTTTTTTTCTTTCGGGATGGTTATAGTCACTGTTGTTCCAATATTTTTTTTTGAAACATATTCTATGGTTCCATTGTGTAGTTCAATTATTTCTTTGGCATATGGTACTCCAAGGCCAGTTCCTTCTTGCTTGGTTGTGTAGTATTCTTGGAAAATCTGAGATTGTTCTTCTGTCGTCATTCCCATTCCATTATCTTTTATTTTAATCTGATAATGATTTTTTTTTGATTTTACTATGATTGTTATTAAGATATTATTTTCTTTTGATTCTACTGCATTTTTTATAAGATTCATAAAACATTGTTTTAGACGATTATAATCTCCTATTAAATACAGTTCTTCTTTTCCTATCATCATAATATTTCCATTTTTCATTTTTAATAATGGTTTTGTTGTTCGAACAATTTCTTCTAATAACAAGCTTAAATCTATTTCTTCTAAATCTAATTTCTTTTCTTTATTAAAGAAGGAAAAATCATTAATGACATTTAATGTTCTTTTTATTTCTTCTTTTACTATTGTTAAATATTTTTCTTTTGATGAATTATCCTTTCCTGACATCATTTCTAAGTATCCATTGCATACTGCTAAGGGATTTTTAATTTCATGAGTTAATTTTGACATTGAAGTTCGTAATTCTCTTTCTTTTTGATATAACTCTTTTAAATGATTTCTACTTAATGTATCTATATTATTCATTTTCTCACCTTTTTTATTATAAATAATATAAATGTAGAATTCTGTCGAAATACATCCAAAAAAAATGACAATTGTCATTTAATTTCATCAATATACTTTTTTAATTGTTTTGATTCTGATCCTAATATGATTTTTAGTTGATTATCTATCTCTACAATTCCTTTTGCTCCTAGTTTTTGAATTCCTTCTTTATTCGCTTTTGAGACATCTTTTAGCGTTACTTTAAATCGAGACATATTTGTTTCCGTATTTATAATATTGTCTTTTCCCCCTAATAATTCTACTAACTTATTAAAATCTAGACCAGCATCTTTCTTTGTTGCTTTTAAAATTGCAAGTAATATAATTAATAATATTACTCCAATGATTATATATTCTATATATCCCATTTTATCACCAATATCATTATATCGTATTTCTTATAAAAAAGAAAGTTTTTATTCATTTTCTTTGAATACTAATCATTTTGTAATTGATTGATACGTTTTATAAATTCTTTACTTTTCATATACAATCCAGTATATCGATCATAGTAATCATCTAGAAACTGATTTATTTCTCTTGTTACTTCTTTACTTACTTCTAGTTTAGAAATATTTTTAATATCTACATAATAATACATTCTTATCATTTTAATGGTTTTATCACTTACTAAAGGCTCATTTTGATAGCAATTTTTGCAAATGTAACCTCCTTTATCACTTGATAGTGTGATGATTTGTTTTTCACTGCCACAATGTGTACAAGAATCAATACTAGGAGCAACTCCTAGATAGTTTAATAGTTTTAATTCTAAAATATTTGTTAAACCCTCTGGATTTAGACCTTCTTCTATTTTTTCTAATGTATCTTTTAATAATTCCAAAATCTCGTCTGAATCATTTTGTTTTACTACTTGATACGTTAAATCTAATAAAAAGGATGCATAAGTTATTTTTTTAAATCCATTGATGTCTTTGAAAAAGAATTTTTTACGTCTACACCTATTAATGTAGAAAGTCCTTTTTCTTTATAGTAAATATGAAATGTCCCATAGATTAGTTTTCTACTTACTCCACGAAGCTTACTTTTCATATTACGACACCCTTTGGACATCATCCCAATTAATCCATGCTCTTTCGTTAAAACATTTAGTATCTTACTAGATTCACTATAATTTGTTTCACTTAATACAATTCCTTCAATACTTTCAATTGTCACATTATCACACTTCTTTTTTTATTTCTTTTTTATTTTCATTAGTAAGTTATAATATTTTATATTTCCTGTTTTTTGAAATAATTTCCATAATATTTTCTCACTCATAAAATCACCTCTACAAATATAGTGGTGATTTTTTTTATTATTTATTCATCCTCTTCTTTTAATCCTAATTCCAAGAAATATTTTTCTTCATCTCTCCAATTCTTAATTGTCTTTACATAAGTCTCTAAAAATACTTTTTTTCCTAAAAAATGTTCCATGTCATGTCTTGCTCTAGTGCCAATTTCTTTTAAAAGTGATCCTTGTTTTCCAATGATAATCTTTTTTAAGTTTTCTCTATCTACTACAATTAGAACTTGAATATGTACGAGATCTTTTTCTTCTTCATAATTTTCTACATAGCAAGTTACAGTGTGTGGTATTTCATCATGAGTTAATTCAAGCACTTTTTCTCTTACAAATTCTGCCATGATAAATCTTGTTGATACGTTGGTTAAATCTTCTTCTGAAAAAATTCTATCACTTTCTGGTAGCTTCTTTTTGATACAATCCAATAGTAGACTAATATTATCTTTTTTTCTTGCTGAAATTGGAATGATTTCTTCAAAATCATATAATTCTTTTAGTTTATTAATATCTTCTAAAAGCTTTTCTTTATTTTTAACTAAATCAATTTTATTTAATAATAAGAAAACAGGAATATTCTTCTCCTTCATCTTTTTTAGGATAAATTCATCTCCCCTACCAAATCCTTTCGCTATATCTACTAAAAATAGTACAATATCTACTCCTTCTGTGTTGTTGTATGCTTTTTTATTCATTAAGCTTCCTAGTTTATTACTTGGTTTATGAATACCTGGAGTATCTACAAAGATAATTTGGGATTCTTCATCATTATATATTCCTTGAATTACATTTCTAGTTGTTCCTGATACATTTGATGTAATAGCTAGTTTCATTCCTAAAATACTATTTAATAAAGTACTTTTTCCTACATTTGGTCTTCCTACTAAACTTACAAATCCACATTTCATGCTAAATCATCCTCTCCAAATGGATAAGGGCATAATTCTTTTACTGTATATTCTTTTATTTCTCCTTTGGTTGAATAACATTTGATAAGTGCTGTTTCATCGAATAATTCAGAAATCATTTGTCTGCATACAAAACATGGGGTACCAATTCTTCCACTTGATATCATAACGTGAATTTCTTTGAAATCTCCTTTTTTATAACCTGCCGTTATTGCTGAAAAAATTGCATTTCTTTCCGCACATGTTCCTGCTCTAGTCGATGCATCTTCGACATTTACTCCATAGAATACTTTTTCATCTTTTGTTATTACTGCAGCAGATACTGGAAAATTTGAGATTGGTACGTAACTATTTTTATGTAATTCTATTAATTTTTCTATCATATTAGACTCCTATCATTTCTATTATTTTTGGTATAAAAATAATGCATGCTCCAATTACTGATGTAATACATAGTATTAAAGTTGCACTACTTGCCGTATCTTTTGCTATTTTTGCTAGTGGATGAATTGTTGACGTTGCTAGATCAATGGCTGCTTCCATAGAAGAATTTATCATTTCACAAGCAGAAATTGTTCCACACATTGTGATAACAAATAACCATTCAAATGGATGTATTTGAAACAAAAATCCACATATTGTAACTACAATTGTTGCTACTACAATGATAATCATATTATGTTCATACTTTAAACAATAAATAATTCCTTCTACAGCATGAATAAAGCTTTTTCTATATCTTTCTAGTGCTGTTCCTTGTTCTTTATTTCTTTTTGGAGTTTTTTTAAATATTTTCCTTAGTAATTCCGAAATCATTTAATACCTCCTCTTGTTTTGTAAACATTATTTTTTCTTCTTCTGGAGTTTGATGATCATATCCTAGTAGATGATAAAAACCATGTATTGCTAAAAAAGATAATTCTCTTAATAATGAATGATTATAATCTTTTGCTTGCTGTCTTGCCTTATCGATTGATATATAGATATCTCCTAGTATTCTTTCTTTTTCAGGTAAAATAATACTATTCTCGTCTTCTAAAGCAAAAGTAATTACATCTGTTTCTCGATCAATATTTCGATAGGTTTTATTTAATTCATGAATATATGGATTATCTACAATAATTACATTGAAAGAGACATTTTCTAATTGTTCTTTTTTTATAGCACTTTCTAATACTTTTTCTACTGTTTCTAGTTCTTTTATTTCTTCTTCTACTGATACAAATATTTCTACTTTATTCATATTTACTCCTATACTACAATTACTATTATTCCAATTAATATCATAATAAAAACAAGATTTAAAAACCATTCATTCTTACAAAAGCTTGGTAACTTCTGACTTATAATTCTGATCATATTATATAAAAAGAAACCACATATTCCTCCTAATAGGTTTAATATAATATCATCTACATCAAATACTCTTCCTATAGCCATTTGAACAATTTCTATGGATATAGAAGCAACTGCTGTTAGAATAACTGGTAAGGTCATTTTTTCTACTTTTAAATAATAACTAGTAAAAAAACCAAATGGTAAAAACATAATAAGATTTCCCAGAACGTTTTTGATAAATAAACGACTTGTTATATTATAACGTAATATTTCTTGAAAAGGAATAAAATTGTTACTTGACCAAGAAACATCATCTTGGAAGGTTACTACTTGGAAAAGACATAAAATATAAACACCAAAAATAAGCATTGATAGTTCTTTATATATTATTATTTTTTCCTGATTTCTTATTAAATAACATATACGAAAAGAAATCATGATTACCATAGAAATAATAATCATTGGCCAAGTAAAATTTATGACTCCTTGAATCGTATCTGATAATGGTTCAAACACTAAATCACTCCTCTACTTCATCCCTTTTTTCTTTCTCTATTTTACTGATGTCTTCATAATCTGTAATATTTTCTTTTACTTTTAAAAAAACATCTACTTTTATTTTACTATTAATTGGTGTCTTTTTCAAAACTTTTTTCTCTAGAATCTCTTCTTCTCCACTTAATTTTCCTTTTATTACCTTTTCTGCTTCTTTTAATGCTATATGATTTATTTGATCAATAGAATATTTCTTTCTTATGGTTTTAGATTCTAAGTAATTGATGAATGAAAATCTCAATGGAATTATTTCTTCCTCAATTATATTATACTCTTTTTTTACATAAGTACTATACTTTTGAAATTGATGATATTCTTTATTTCCTATTTTTAATGATATTGTTTTTTTCTTTCTTCCAGTAAGATATTGTTTTTCCTTTTCTGTTGGAACTATGATTGTTACTCGATACCATGTTTCTCCTAATACTTTTCCAATTGCACATTTTTTAGAAACAGCTTCTTCTTTATTATGAATCCATCCACTGATTAAGATTTGTCCTTTTTCTACGTAATCATTTTTCTTTACTAGGATTTCTCCTTCTTCTGCTTGAATATTTGTTATAATGGCCTTTTTTTTGGAAACAATATTTCTAGGAAGGCAAGGACTATCTTCTTTATTTTTTTTCCTTTCTTCTACTTTTATGATATATTTACTCCCTTTTTCTTCTATCTCTATCCATTCAATATGATTTTTTTCTTTTTCTAGTATTTTTTTCTTAATATCTTCTTTCAATTGATAACTTCTTTTTTTTTGAAATGTGGCAATACCCATTTTTTTTAAGTCTTGTTTTACTATTTTGACTATTTTTTGATTTGGATTTATTATTTCTATTTTCCAAATTCTAGTCGATAAAAAATAATTAATCCCTATTCCTATTATCCATACTATTATTAAAAATAAATATTTTTTTATGAGTTGCTTTATTTTACATAAGCCATAGTATTTTATCACTTCTATATGATATGTTGTCTTTGTTTCTATTATTTTTTTATAATCTTTTATCGTTATTATAATCAAGATAGATTTTTGTCTTTTTTCTAGTTCATATATATTTATTTTTTTTGCAATCAATTCTTTTAAAAAAGTAGATGGATTTTTTCCTGTTATTTTTATTTTTACTCTATTAGTCATGAATTACCTCTATCTTAGATATTTCGCCACTAATTAACAATTCATTATTTAATAATTTATTTAATAAGAAATGATTTCCCATTATTTTTATTTTTTGATGATTTGTTGAAATTGAGATATATGTTTCTTCTAAAGATATAATTCTTTTGAAATTTACGATATAGATTTTATCTTCATATACGGTAAAATGAAATGACTTGTCCTGAATAAAAGTGTTAATTTGATTTATCATATAACCACCTATGTCATTATATGAATTAGGGCAAAAAAAAAGCATTAAATGCTTTCTAGTTTTTCACGAATTATGGTTGATACTTGTTTCATATCAGCTTTTCCTTTTAATTTTGCTGTAGCTTCTTTCATGATTTTTCCCATATCTTTTGCACTAGTTGGTTTTACTTCATCAAAAATTGAAGATATTATTTTATCTACTTCTTCTTCTGATAGTTGCTCTGGTAAATAGTTCATTAGTATATCAATTTCTGCTTGAGTTTTATCTATTAAATCTTGTCTGTTTCCTTTTTCAAATTCTGAAATAGAATCTTTTCTCATTTTTACTTGCTTATTTACAACATCAATTAATAAATCATCATTTATTTCTTTTTTATGATCAATTTGTTCTTGTTTTAGAGAAGCTTTTATCATACGAATGACGGTTAATTTTTCTTTATCTTTTTGCTTCATTGCTTCTATCATATCTTTTTCTAATTGTTCTACCATATTATCATCTCCTTTTTCTATTATATAAGAAAATCTCTTTTCATTCAACAAAAAACATAGTAATGCATCTTACTATGTTTAATATTCTTTACTACGATTTGCACGATCTCTTTTTCTAGAATTCTTGATTCCTTCTTTTTTTGCTGCTCTTCTTTTAACTCCTGGTTTATCGTAAGCTTCTCTTTTTTTCCACTCAGAAGGGACACCGTCTCTTGCTACTTTTTGCTTGAACTTTCTTAGAGCTTGATCAAGATTACCTCTAACAGTTACTTTCGTTGCCACTATTTTCCCTCCCTTCGCATTAACTAAAATGAATTATATCAAAAGATTATTGATTTTTCAACCATTTTTCCACTTTTTTTGTTAAAAACAAAAGAAAAAATAAAGATTTCTCAAAAAAATTCCACAATATGTTCCTAAATGATAGATAAAGTTTATCATGATTGGAAGAATTAAAATTATAAATAAGATGATAATCACTTGCATTATTATTGCTATTATTCTAGTGGACATAAGCTATTTTCACTAATTCTTCTGATACCTGAACCAAGACTATATCCTGCTTCTTTTAAAACTTTAATCACATTTACGAGTGCGTTAATGATTGGTCCACTGATTGTTGTAGTTCCACCATAGATGGTATCAAGATTTTCATTTTCTATTTTTTTCATCCATTGCACCTTTCTGGATTGGTTATGCCTTCTATTACTCCTGATAGAAATATAATAATTGTCGCAATCAATACTCCTGTTCCAACTGATAAGGTTGCTCCCCCTGTAATTTTATCTAATTGATTTACTTCTATTTTTTTCATTTATGCACCTCCCCAAATTATTTTAAATAATTCTATTTCTCTTTGTTTTTTTTCTGCAAGTGATAGTTCTATCATGTCATTTGGTTTATATTTTTTAGAAAAATTAGTCTTTATAATTACTTCATAGTAATTCTTCTTATTTTTTTTTAATAACTTACCATGATCTTCTATGATTTTATATTTTTTTTTGAATCCTTTTAAATATAAACTGTTATTATGATATAAATTATCTCTTTCCTTTTGATCAATCATTAATACTAGGTAGTCTTTTTTTATCACGATTCCTCTTAATAAATGATAATTAAATTGTTTTTGATGATATATCTTTATTATTCCTAGTATTTCTATTATAAATAGACATACAATTGCGAAATATATTTCTCCTACCTGCTCATAGCTTTTCATTTTCTATTATTTTTCCTTCTTCTAATTTTAAAACTCTATCAAATAATTTTTTGTTATTAAAGCGATGGGATATAACAATTATCGTTTTGTCATGTAAATAGTTAAAAATATTATTTAATATTTTCTTTTCTCGATGAACATCAATTTGACCAAGTGCTTCATCAAAAATATAGATATTACTATTTCTCATTAAGCTTCTTGCTAGAATAATTCTCTGTCTTTCTCCATTACTAAAGTTAAATCCATTTTCTTCAATCAAGGTATCATATCCTAACATTTTTCCGGAAAGCATATCATCTACAAGACAGATATTACAGATCTTTTTAAATTCTTCTTCTGTTTTTTCAGATTTTAACAAGATATTATTTCTAATAGAATCTGTAAATAAATATTCATTGCTTGTCACATAAGAAATATTAGAACGAATATTTTCTAAATGATAATGATTAATATCAATTCCTGCTATGGAAATACATCCAAAAGGAATTTCTACGTATCTCATTATCATTTTAACTAGTGTACTTTTTCCACTACCACTTTGCCCACTTAATAATATTTTTTCCCCTGATTGAATGGATAACGATAAGTTTTGAAATAAATAGTTACTGGTTATTTTATAGGAGAGATTTTTAATTTCTATTGTTCCTTTCATTGTATATGATAAATAAAAATAATTATTATTAAAGTTATCTGGAGTCATCATAAAAATCTCTTCTATTCTATCTAATGATACTTTATATGATTGATATTCTTCTATCAATGACATTATATTATTAAAAGCATTTAAGAAATAGGAAAAAAATGTTTGGTATATAATTAAATTACTAAGTGTTGTTTTTTCTCTAATTACTTCATAACTACCTACTCCATAGAGTATTATTAGAATCATGTCTTTCAGATTATTCTTAAACCAATTTGATGTT
>CAMYXG010000010.1 GCA_947303225.1 uncultured Caryophanales bacterium
CAGTACATGATATTAGAATTATTGAAGGAGACAACGGTCTATTTATAGCAATGCCTAGCCGAAAGACAGCTACAGGTGGATATCGTGATATTGCTCATCCAATTAATCCTGAGGTTCGTGCTATGTTTGAAGATGCTATTTTAGAAGCATATGACAAGGCAGAAGATCCAGAAACAGAAGAAGAATAATAAAAGATGTATTTTACATCTTTTTTTTTGTATTTTTTTTCTTTTTGTGCATATGATTCTTTAGGAGGATAGATATGGATAGGGAACAAACAAATCTTAATAATTATAATCATAGTATTAGTTTATTGGAACGAAAAACATTAGTTATTACTGGTGTTAAGAAAATCGAAAATTTTGATAATCATCATTTTTTATTAGAAACAACTATGGGGTTTTTGATTGTTAAGGGAGAAGATTTAGAATTAATTAAGTTAGATACTTTATCTGGAAATGTGAGCATAAAGGGTTCTATTGATTCAATGGATTATGTGTTAGATAATACCAAGAAGAATAAAGAAGAAAGTATTTTAAATCGGCTGTTTAAATAATGAACTTAAAAATACAATTAATTAGTTTTATTTTTTCTTTTCTTTATGGTATTTTTCTTTTTTTTATGAATCGATTCTTTTTCTATATTGTTTGTTTTAAGAATAAATTTATTTCTTATTTTTTATTTTTTCTTTTTGGAATTATTCTTTCATTATTGTATTTTTATATTTTATTATTTATTAATAATGGTTATTTACATTTATATTTATTATTATTTATTATTTTTGGTTTTTTGATTTCTTTTCAGTTTTGTAAATAGAAATGTAAATTATTGTCTTTTTCTGTAAATTTGTTGTACAGTATTTGTGAATTGTTGTATAATATATTGTGAAATGGTAGGTGAATTTTAGTGGCAAAAAAGAAGACTGTAAAAAAAGCACGAAGACGATTGTTTATTCTTGGTTTTAGTTCTATTTTTGTAATTGTCGCTATGACGTTCACTATTGGAAAGTATTGGGTAGAAATATTTGATAAATATCAAGAAAAAAAATCGTTGGATAAAGAATTAATCCATTTAAAAGAGAAAGAGGAAGAATTAAAAGTAGATGCTAATAAATTGCAAAATCCAGATTATGTTGCACGATATGCTAGAGAAAAGTATCTTTATTCTAAGGATGGGGAGTATATTTTACAAATTCCTGAAGAATAATTATTTCTATTTCTTTTTTTTTGCTTTTCTATGTTATAATATATGTTGGTTAGTTGGAGGAATCATATGATAAAAATAGAAGACAATTTTGATTTTCATATGAACGATACAATTGTTGTTGGGTGTTCTTCTGGGCCTGATTCTATGGCTTTGCTTGATATGTTAATCAAGATTAGAAAAAAATATCAATTACAATTAGTAGTTGCTCACGTAAATCATAATGTTAGAGCTGAAAGTCGGGAAGAAGAAATATTTTTAAAAAAATATTGTCAGGAACGTTTTATTATTTTTGAGTCAATGATTATTGATGAATATGGTGATGATAATTTTCATAATGAGGCAAGGAATATAAGGTATCATTTTTTTGATTCTATTGTTCATAAGTATAATGCTGATTATTTGATGACTGCTCATCATGGAGATGATTTGGTTGAAACTATATTAATGAGAATTGTTCGTGGTTCTAATTTGAATGGTTATAGTGGTTTTAAAAAAGAAGTTTTTATGGAAAATTATAAAATAATTAGGCCATTAATTTCATATACAAAAATTGAATTAGAAGAATATGATAAAAATAATAATGTACCATATTATGTTGATAGTTCTAATGATAAAGATAAATATACTAGAAATAGATATCGAAAGTATATTTTACCATTTTTAAAATCGGAAGAAAAAGATGTTCATTTAAAATTTCTTCAATTTAGTGAATGTATTGAATTGGCTGCTAAGTTTATTGAAAAAGAACGTAAGAAAGCTATAAGACGTGTTATTTCTAATAATGTGATAGATGTTTCATCCTTTTGTATGGAAGATGAATATATGCAAAAAGAAATATTATATTCTTTATTACAGGAATTTTATCAAGATGATTTGATATTGTTGCGAAATAAACATATTGAATTGTTAATTAAATTATTGTATAGTAATCGTGCAAATGCATCTATTAATTTACCTAATGGTGTTATTGCTAAGAAAAATTATAATTTGTTTTCACTTTCTAGAGATGTTGATGTAATTACAGGATATGAAATTGAATTTGATCAGTATGCTGTATTACCAGATAATCATTTTATTGAAAAAATAGATGATTGTGAAAATAATAGTAACTATTATTGTCGATTAGATAGTAAAGATATTGTATTACCATTAATTATTCGAACTCGTAAAGTTGGTGATAGAATGAAAGTGAAAGGTTTAAATGGTACTAAAAAAGTAAAGGATATTTTTATTGATAAAAAGATATCTATTTCATCTCGTGATTCATGGCCTATTTTAGTAGATTCTGCAGGAAAAGTTTTGTGGATTCCTGGGATAAAGAAATCAATATTTGACAAAAAGAAAAGTGAAAGTTATGATATAATATTGAAATATAGTTAAGGAGGAATTTTAGTGAATAATAAGATTGATAAAAAAACGATAAAAAAAGGTTTGTTACCATATTTATTTTTGTTTTTAATAATGCTAGGAGTTTTTTATTTTTTCAATGTATTTAATCAAAATGTACATGAATTGTCATATGATGAATTTATTAGCTATTTAGATAAAAAACAAATTAATAAGCTTCAATTAGTTGCTAGAGGAAGTGGATATGTTTATGAAGCAACTGGTACTTTAATTGATTACGATGACAACGAGAGTTTTGAAGCTAAATTACCTTTGAGTGAAGAGGTTATGAAAAGAATCATTCAGGAAAGTGATGATCAGGACTTTAAATTAACAGTTCGTCCTGATCCAGAGTCATCTTCTTTCTTATTGATCATTGTGAATGTTTTACCTATTGTTATTTTTGTAGGTATTGCTTTTTGGTTTTTTAATAAACAAATGGCTGGAAATCGAAGTTCTATGGATTTTGGTAAAAGTAAAGCTCGCTTGAATAGTGATGATAATAAAGTAACTTTTAAAGATGTTGCTGGTTTAAAAGAGGAAAAGGAAGAGGTAAAGGAACTTATTGATTTCTTAAAAGCTCCTAAGAAATTTCAAAAATTAGGTGCAAGGATTCCTAAGGGAGTATTATTGATGGGTCCTCCTGGTACTGGTAAAACTTTATTAGCTAAGGCTGTTGCTGGAGAGGCTAATGTTCCATTTTATTTTATTAGTGGATCTGATTTTGTAGAATTATTTGTTGGTGTTGGAGCTAGTCGTGTTCGTGATATGTTTCAACAGGCTAAGAGAAATGCTCCTTGTTTGATATTTATAGATGAAATTGATGCTGTTGGTAGACAGAGAGGAACTGGATTAGGGGGAGGTCATGATGAGCGTGAACAAACTTTAAACCAATTATTGACTGAAATGGATGGGTTTGGTGCTAATGAAGGAATTATCATTATAGCAGCAACAAATAGACCAGATGTATTGGATCCTGCTTTATTACGTCCAGGTAGATTTGATAGACAGGTAACTGTAAATTTACCAGATGTAAAAGGACGTGAGGAAATATTGGCAGTTCATTCTAAAAATAAGATATTAGCTGATGGTATTACTCTTAAAAATTTAGCTAAAAGAACTCCTGGTTTTAGTGGTGCTGATCTCGAAAATTTATTAAATGAAGCAGCATTATTAGCTGTTCGTCGTAATAAAGAGGAAATTACAATGAGTGAAATAGATGAAGCTACTGATAGAGTTCTTATGGGACCTGCTAAAGTGAGTCATAAGTATAGTGAAAATGATAGGAAATTGGTTGCTTATCATGAGGCAGGTCATGCTGTTATTGGTCTTAAGCTACGTAGTGCGAGTGATGTTCAAAAAGTTACCATTATTCCTCGTGGATCTGCAGGTGGATATAATATGATGGTTCCAAGTGAAGAAAAACTTTGTTCTACTAAGACAGATTTGTTAGAGGAAATTACTGGTTTATTGGGTGGAAGAACAGCAGAAGAAATTACTTTTGGTGAAATTACGACTGGTGCTCATAATGATTTTGAAAAAGCAACTAAAATTGCTCGTGCAATGGTAACAGAATATGGAATGAGTGATTTAGGTCCTCTTCAATTTGAGCAACAATCTGGTAGTGTTTTCTTAGGAAGAGATTATAATAAGCCACAACATTTTTCTAATGAAGTTGCTAATGAAATTGATATGGAAATGAGAAAAATTATTGATGACTGTCATAAGAAAGCTACGGAGATTATTAAAAAGAACAAATCATTATTAAAGTTAATTGCAGAAGCTTTATTAGAATATGAAACTTTAACAAAAGAACAGATTGATTATTTAGTAGAAAATGGTAAGATGCCAGAAGAAAATGAAGATAATTTAGAATCTTTATCCATTACTAGACTTAAAGAGCTTGCAAAAGAAAAGGGTATTAAAAATTATTCTAAAATGAATAAAGCTGAATTGTTGAAAGAATTAGACTCAATCTAATTCTTTTTACTTGAAAAAATGGAAAAATATATTATAATAATGCTAAAGGAGTGAGAGATGTATGGCTAAGAGAATAGCTAAAGAAGATTTGAGTAAATTAAAAGAAAAAGGAACAGGATTTTTTGCTGAATTTAAAGAATTCATTTTGCGTGGTAATGTTATGGATATGGCTATTGGTGTGATTATTGGTGGTGCTTTCCAGGGAATTGTTACTGCATTAACTGAGGACTTTATTAATCCATTAATTAATGGAATAGGTGGAGCAGAAGTTGGTGGAACAATAAAAATATATGGTGGACAAGTAATTAAATATGGTGATTTTATCACATCTGTTATTAATTTCCTTATTATGGCTTTAGTATTATTTATACTATTAAAAGTTGTTAATGGAGTTATGGCTATGGGTAAAAAAGAAGAAGAAGAGGCTGAAAAAAAGGCAGAAGATATTGCTTTACTTGAAGAGATTCGTGATTTATTAAAAAAATCAAAATAGATTATATTTATAAAAGTTCCTTTTTGATAGGAGCTTTTTTCTTGTATTATTTCTTAATATATACTATACTATGCATGTTGAGGAAAGGGGAATTATTATGAAATGGAAAATTGGAAATGTTGAAATTTCTAATCAAGTCGTTTTAGCGCCAATGGCTGGAGTTTGTAATTCTGCTTTTCGAAGGATTTGTAAAGAGTTTGGATGTGGATTAGTTTATGCAGAAATGGTAAGTGATAAAGCCATTACTTTTGAAAATCAAAAAACGTTAGATATGCTCTATATGACAGAAGAAGAAAGACCTCTTGTACAGCAAATATTTGGTTGTGATAAAGATTCATTTGTCAAAGCAGCAAAGTATATTTATGAAACTATGCATCCTGATATTATTGATATTAATATGGGGTGTCCTGTTCCTAAAGTTGCTGTTCGAGCTCAAGCTGGTAGTGCTCTATTAAAGAGTCCTGATAAAATATATGATATTGTTAGAGCTGTTGTTGATGCTGTACCTATTCCTGTTACTGTGAAAATTCGTAGTGGTTGGGATTTGCAACATATTAATGCTGTAGAAGTTGCAAAAATTGTGGAAAAAGCTGGAGCAAGTGCTATTTGTGTTCATCCTAGAACTCGAAGTCAGGGATATAGTGGTAAAGCAGATTGGAATATTATTCGTCAAGTTAAGGATTCTGTTGATATACCAGTTATTGGTAATGGGGATATTAAATTCCCTGAGGATGCAAAAAATATGTTAGATACGACTCATTGTGATGCTGTTATGATAGGAAGAGGTGCTTTAGGAAATCCTTGGTTAATTCAAAATACTATTTTTTATTTAGACGGAAAAAGAATCATTAATACAAGTGTTGAAGATCGAATTGATATGTGTTTAAAACATTTGAATTATTTAAAAGAATTAAAGAATGAAAAAATTGCTTGTTTGGAGATTCGAAATCATATTTCTTGGTATTTTAAAGGAATAAAAAGTGCTAATTCTTTAAAAAATAAAGTCTATAAAACTACTAATATTCATGATATAATCATTTTATTAAAAGAGTTTAAGGAGGAAAAGTTATGGCTAAAGTGAAGGAAAAAGATTATATTAAAGAAAAAGCATTATTTTTTCAAAGATTATTAGCTTATCTTATTGATTTTGTTGTTGTATTGATGATAGTTTCATTATTATCTGTTCCATTTGTTCGTTCTAATGAAGAAGAGAAGTTGCAAGAAAATGCTTCTCAATTAATGGAAAAGTTTACTTCAAATAATATTTCAATGGATGAGTTTACTTCTGAATATGTTGATATTTACTATCACTTAGGAAGAAATAATGGCTTTAGTTCTTTGATATCGATATTTGTTGGAATATGTTACTATGTTGTTTATCAAACTTATCGTAAAGGACAGACACTTGGAAAAAAAATTATGAAAATAAGAGTTATATCAGATGATGGTGAATTATTTATGAATCAAATGATTTTGCGTTCATTTTTAGCTAATTTTATTTTGATGGATATAGGTGTTTATCTATTTATGTTATTTAGTTCTAAGTATGTTTATTTTTATAGTGCAGGAGTGCTTGAATTAATTCAATATATCATGATTTTGATATCTGTTATTATGGTGATGTATAGGAAAGATGGATGTTCTATTCATGATAAGTTAGTTCACACTAGAGTTGTTAGAGAAAAATAGGAGGTTATGTTATGAGAGAATTTACTGAACAAGAATTAGTAAGAAGGGAAAAAGCGGATAAAATACGTGAACTTGGACTTGATCCTTTTGGTCATCGATATGATAGAGAAGATTTTGCTAGTGATATCAGAGAGAAATATGCTGATGTAGATCATGATGCATTTGAAAAAATGTCTGATACTGCAAAAGTTGCTGGTCGAATTATGTTTATTCGAAAAATGGGGAAAGCTTCATTCTTTACTATTAAAGATAAGACTGGTTCTATACAAATATATATTTCTATTAATGATATTGGAGAAGATAATTATAATTTATTTAAATCTGCAGATATTGGTGATATTGTCGGTGTATATGGTAAAGTGATGAAGACTAAGACTGGTGAAGTTACAATAAAGTGTTTAGAGTATACTCATTTAGTGAAAGCTCTTAGACCTTTACCGGAAAAATTTCATGGATTAACAGATGTAGAAGAGCGATATCGTCGTCGTTATGTTGATTTAATTATGAATGACGAATCAAAACAGGTTGCTTTTTTGAGGCCAAAGATTATGCGTGCTATTCAAAATTATATGGATCAACAAGGTTTTACTGAGGTAGAGACTCCTGTTCTAACGACACTTCTTACTGGAGCATCTGCTCGACCATTTGTTACTCATCATAATGCACAAAACTTGGATATGTATTTACGAATTGCTTTGGAGTTACCACTTAAAAGATTACTCGTTGGTGGAATGGAAGCTGTTTATGAAATTGGTAGAGTTTTCCGTAATGAAGGAATGGATACGCGTCATAATCCTGAATTTACTTTAATGGAAGCTTATCTAGCATATAGTGATTTAGATGGTATGATGGATTTGACTGAAGGAATGTTTACTTCTATTGCTAAAGATGTAGTAGGTAAGATGAATTATCAATTTTCTGGATATGATATTAATCTTGAAGGTCCATGGAAAAGAATTAGTATGACAGATGCTATTCAAGAAGAAACGGGTATTGATTTTAAAAAAATTACCGAATTAGATGAATGCTTAAAGTTAGCAAAAGAACATCATATTGAATTGGAAGATCATGAAAAAGCTTTTGGACATATTGTTAATAAGTTTTTTGAAAAATATGTAGAAGAAAAATTGATACAACCAACATTTTTATATGGTCATCCGTTAGAAATATCTCCACTTACTAAGAAAAATCCAGACGATCCTCGTTTTGTTGATCGATTTGAATTGTTTATTGGAGGAAAAGAATTTGCCAATGCTTATACAGAATTAAATGATCCAATTGATCAATTAGAAAGATTTGAAGCACAACTTGCTGAAAGAGATTTGGGTAATGAAGAAGCTAATGATATTGATATGGACTTTATTGAGGCATTAGAGTATGGAATGCCACCTGCAGGTGGAATAGGATATGGTATTGATCGTTTGATGATGTTATTTACTGAACAAGAGTCTATTCGTGATGTATTATTGTTCCCAACTATGAAAGAAAAAAATAAAGAAATATAGGAGTATCTTTGATACTTCTTTCTTTTTCACAAAAATTTCATCAAAAAAAAGTGTAAATGCTTGTAAAAAAAGAAAATAATCATTATAATTATTATGGGAGGTTAATTATGAAAAAACATAATACAGTTAAAGTCGTTCTTATAACTATGTTAGTGTTCTTATTACTTAGTTGGATATTACCTGCTGCTTATTATTCAGGTGAGTATGTAGAACAAGGACGCGTTCAAATGGGATTATTTGATTTGTTTAATTATCCATTGACAGCTTTGTCATATTTTGGATACATTGCACTTTTCTTTGTCCTAGTTGGAGGTTTTTATGGAGTTTTATATAAAATTCCAGCTTATCGTTCTTTGTTAGATAAGATTGTACAAAATGCATATAGAAAAGAAAAGATAGCCATTTCTATTATGATTATTGTTATGGCATTATTAGTTTCTATGTGTGGATTAAATATTGGAATTGCTTTACTTGTACCTTTTATCATTTCTATTATTTTATTAATGGGTTATGATAAGATGGTTGCAGCTATGGTTACTGTTGGTTCCATTAGTGCAGGATTAATTGGAAGTACTTTTGCTTATAATAGTTTAAGTGTTATGTTAGAAAGTTTTAAATTACAATTAAACTATCAAATAGGAGTACGTCTAATTTTATTGGCAGTTGCAGTTATTTTGGTTATTTTTAATGTTTTAATGTATATTAAGAATTCAATGAATGACATTAAGATTGAAAAGAAAACAATTCGTACATATGAAGAAGAAGATTTTGATGATGATGAGGAAGAAATCGAGGAAAAAGTTAAAACTGAAAAGGTTGTGAAAGCACCAAGTAAGAAAACTACTTCTAAGAAGAATATGTCTAAGAAAACGTCTTCTTCAAAATCAAATTCTACTAAAAAAACAACTACTAAATCTTCAAAGTCACGTAAAAGTGATAATAAGGCAGCATTAAAGGATGAAGATATTATCGTTGTTAGAGAAAGCATTGATGATAATGATGACGAGTTAGTTCCAGCTCTAATTTCAGAAGGCCGTCATACTTTTGCTATGACATTGTTCTTATCATTATTATTTATTATCTTTGTTTTAGCATTTATTACATGGGGAGATCATGGATTAAAAGTTAAATTCTTTGATGATATTACTTCTGGTCTTACTAAATTAGAAGTATTCAAATTTCCTTTATTTGGAAAATTACTAGGAACAGTTAATTCTTTTGGAAATTGGACAATTACAGATATGTTTTTACCAATGGCATTGGTTGCTCTAGTTCTAGTATTTATTTATAGAATTCGTTTGGCAGATGCATATGAAGGGTTTGTAAAAGGAGCTAAAAAGGCTTTATTACCTGCAGCAATGGTAATATTGTTATATTCTATTTTAGTTCTTGTTACTTATCATCCATTTCAAACTGTGATTTATAAGGTTGTTTTGAGTTGGACAAAAGGATTTAATGTAGCAACTACTACTTTAGTAGCAATTCTTTCAAGTTTATTTAATTCTGATATTTCATATAGTTTCCAAAGTGTTATTCCTTATTATGTAAGTGTTGTTAATAAGGTTAAAGATTTCTCACTAGCTGGAATTATTTTCCAATCAATGTATGGTCTAACGATGTTAGTTGCACCTACTAGCTTGATATTAATGGGAACTTTATCTTATTTAGGAATTTCTTATAAAGAATGGCTTAAAAATATTTGGAAATTATTATTAGAATTATTTATTATTTTGTTAATTGTTTTTATTATTTTAGCTTTAATGTAATTTGAAAAAGAGTTATTGATTATAGCTCTTTTTTTGTTTTTTTTTGTCTATATTTTGGTTATTTCTTTCCTTGTAATTTCATTCTTTTTTTATGTATGATTGTATTGAGGTGATTATTTTGAATCTTTTTTTTGATGAAGATTGTCAGCAAATTATTATTGAAGCAAAACAGGAAATGCTTCAATTAAATCATCCGTATGTTGGAAGTGAACATCTTGTATTATCTATCTTAAAAAGAGAAGACTTAGATGTTACTAGGTTGTTGCATCAATATTCTATTACTTATGATGACTTTCGAAATAAGCTTATAGAATCTGTTGGAATTGGAAATAGTAATAATCAATGGTTTTTATTTACTCCTATGTTAAGAAAAATATTGAGTGATGCTTCTAATTTATATAGTAAAGATTTTGGTTTAGTTACTCCATATTCTCTTTTTATGACTATTCTAAAAGAAGGAGATGGTGTTGCTAATCGAATTTTACTAAGTATGAATGTTGATTTAGATGCTTTGTATCAGTGCTTTTTATCTTCAAAAAAAATTTTAATTAGTTCTTCTTTAGATTTATTAAATCAATATGCAATTAATATGAATCTACAAAGTTCTAAATATGAACCAGTTATTGGAAGAGAAAAGGAAATTAGTGATATTATTCGTGTTCTAATAAGAAAGAATAAAAGTAATCCTTTATTACTTGGAGAAGCTGGTGTTGGTAAAACAGCCATTATTGAAGAATTATCTAGAAGAATTTCATCTAAAAATGTTCCATTTTGTATGCAGAATTCTATTATTTTTAATCTTTCTATGTCTTCTTTAATTTCTGGTACAAAATATCGTGGTGAATTTGAGGAACGCTTTCAAAAAATAATTGATGAAGTAAAAAATAATCCAAATATTATATTATTCATTGATGAATTTCATACTGTGATAGGTGCAGGTGGAGCAGAGGGAGCTATTGATGCATCGAATATCATTAAGCCATATCTTGCTCGTGGAGATATTAAGGTAATTGGTGCTACTACTATACAGGAATACTCTAAGTGGATTTCTAAAGATAAGGCATTTGATCGTAGATTTCAAAAAATATACATTGAAGAAGCATCTAAGAAAGAAGTTAAAAATATCCTGTATCAATTAAAACCTGTTTATGAACAATTTCATCATGTTATTATATCTAAGACTATTATAGAACAAATTCTATCTTATTCTTATCGATATCTTTTTTTTGGAAATCAGCCAGATAAGACAATCGATTTTTTGGATGAAGTATGTGTATATGCTATTTCTAAGATAGATGATAAGGATAAAGAATATTATCAATATAGTAAACAAATAAAAGATATTGTATTTAAAAAGAATCATTATATTTTACTTCATGATTTTTCTAAAGCTAAGCAATATAGAAATAAAGAACAAAAAATACGTCATATGTATAGTGATTCTTTATTAGATTATAAAAACCATAAATTAGTTTCTATTACTAGAGATGATTTGAATCATGCTTTATATGAAAGAACAAAGATACCAATTGGTTCTTTGATGTCTAATCTTGTTGTAAAGTGTTTTCAAACTATAAAACAAGAATATATCGTTCAAAAAAAAGTATTACAAAGTCTTCAAAATTATTTAAAAAGAACAAATTATCTTCAAAAAAACAACTCATTAAACCTTTTATTTGGTGGGAAAAAGGGTGTTGGAAAAACATTTCTCGCTAGAAAAATAGCTGAAGGTATGGTTGGGAAAAGTAGAGTTTATTATTTTTCTTTTCAGGATTTTTTATCTAAAGAGTCTTTTTTTCAGGCTATTGAGAAAAAAATAGTTCTTTCTAGTCTTCAAAATAATCCTTTTTCTTTTATTATTTTAGATAATATTATTTTTTCTAATGCTTCTTTATTGAATGCAATAAATTCTATTTTAGGATCTGGTGTTTATGTAAGTACTGATGGTGAAAACTATAATTTTACAAAGTGTATTTTTATTCTTATTACTCAGAGTAATTTTAATTCTATAGGATTTGTTTCTCATGATAATGGTAATCATTTGTATAAAGAGATGATTTCTAAAGTACATTTTAGTTGTTTATTTGAAGATATTTTGCCTTCTACTATTAGGAGATATGTTTCTGATTATTGTAATAGAAATCATTATGATGATGAATGTTTTCATTCTTTATTTCGTTATGTCATAACACATCATAAATATAAGTTAGAAGGGCTTCATCATATTAATCAAGTGATTGATCAATATTTTTCTTCTTGATTTTCTTTTTATTTTTGTTCTTTTATTGTATGATATTTGTTATAATAAATTTGGTAGGTGATTTTATGAAGTTATATAATACTTTAACAAAAAAAGTAGAGGAGTTTATTCCACATGATGGTAATTGTGTTAAAATGTATACTTGTGGTCCTACTGTATATCATTATGCTCATATTGGCAATTTGCGTACATATATTTTTGAAGACGTTTTGGAAAAAGGATTATCTTATTTAGGATATGATGTAACTCGAGCTATGAATATTACTGATGTTGGTCATTTGACAAGTGATGCTGATACTGGAGAAGATAAAATGGCCAAGGGTGCTAAACGAGAGGGAAAAACTGTCTATGAGATTGCTGATTTTTATACGGAAGCTTTTTTGAATGATATGAGATCTTTGAATATTAAAGTTCCTTCTATTATTGAAAAGGCAAGTGACAACATAGATGTTTATATTAAAATGATTCAAAAAATGATTGATTCTGACTATGCATATTTATCTAATGGAAATGTTTATTTTGATATTAGTAAAGCAAAAGATTATTATCAATTATCTGGAAAAAATGCTGAAGATTTGAAGATTGGTGTTCGTGATACGGTAGAAGAAGATAAATCTAAACGAAATCCAGCTGATTTTGTATTATGGTTTACTTTGTCAAAATTTGAAAATCAAGTAATGAAGTGGGATTCTCCTTGGGGTGTAGGATATCCGGGATGGCATATTGAATGTTCAGGTATTTCTTATAAGATTTTTGGAGAATATTTAGATATTCATTGTGGTGGTGTTGATAATATTTTTCCTCATCATACGAATGAGATTGCTCAAAGTGAAGCATATGTTGGCCATAAATGGTGTAATTATTGGTGTCATGGAGCACATTTAAATGATGAATCAGGAAAAATGAGTAAATCGAATGGTGAGTTTTTAACTGTTTCTTTATTAGAACAAAAAGGATATTCTCCTTTAGATTATAGATTTTTCTGCTTAAATAGTCATTATCGTAATCCTTTAGTATTTACTTATGATTCTTTAGATGTTGCTCGTAATGCTCTTAGAAAGTTGAAGAAAAAAGTATTGTCTCTTTCTAATGATGGGGATTTAGATGAATTATTATTTGATCAGTATAAAAAGAAGTTTTCTGATGCTCTTGGCTCTGATTTAAATACATCTTTGATGATAACTATTGTATATGATGTTTTAAAAGATTCTTCAATGTCTGATAAAACAAAAATTGAACTGATTAGGGATTTTGATTTGGTTTTATCTTTGAATTTATTAAAAGATGATTCTAATATGGTAGATGAATCATTAAAGAAGATGATTTTATCAAAGATAGATGAAAGAAATACTGCAAAGAAGAATAAAGATTATCAATTAGCGGATCAAATTCGAGATGATTTGTTGAAACAAGGGATTAAATTAATTGATTCTAGAGAAGGTACTTCTTATGAAATTATTTAGAATTCGTTTTATCGAGTTCTTTTCTTATGCTATAATGTTTTTGGTGATATTATGAATTTATTAGAAATAAATGTTTTAGTTCTTGCTTACTTAGGAGATACTATATATGAACAATATATTAGAAAGCATTTTATTTTGACAGGTATTTCAAATGTTAATGATTTACAAAAAAAAGTAATTTCTTATGTAAGTGCAAAAGGACAAGCTTTTTTTCTTCAGCAATTGATTGATCATCAAAAGCTTACTGAAGAAGAATATGATATTGTTAAAAGAGCAAGAAATTATAAAACAACCTCTCATCCAAAAAATTGTGATATCATTACTTATAAATTTGCTACTGGTTTAGAAGCTTTAATAGGATATTTAGATTTGAATCATCAAAAAGAAAGGATTGATGAAATTATGAATTTCATCTTAAATGTGTTGTAATATGTTAGTTTATGGGAAGAATGTTGCGAATGATTTACTAAAAAATAATCAAAAAGTTAGAAAAATAATAATTCAAGATGGTTTTTCGGATAAAAAGATTATTTCTCTTATAGAAAAAAATAAATTGGAAGTTAAAAAGTGTTCAAAAAAGGAAATGGATCATTTGTGTGCTGGTGTTCATCAAGGTATAATTTTAGATGTTCCGGATTACCAGTATTATGATATTAATGAAGTTTTTGATGATGATTGTTCTTTTGTAGTATTATTAGATCATTTGGAGGATCCTCATAATTTAGGTGCTATTATTCGTACTTGTGAGGCTGCTGGAGTAACACATATTATTTTACCAAAGAATAGACAGGTATCTATTAATGCTACTGTTATGAAAACAAGCGTTGGGACTCTTTCAAGTGTTAAAGTGATTTCCGTTAGTAATTTAGTTTATGCTATAGAATCTTTGAAAAAACATGATTTTTGGATTGTGGGAACATCATTGAACCATAGTATTGATTATCGAAGTATCAATTATGATGGAAAAATTGCTTTAATTATTGGAAATGAATCGAATGGTATTTCTGATTTGGTAGCAAAAAAATGTGACTTTTTGGCTAAAATTCCTATGTATGGTTCTACTAATAGCTTAAATGCTAGTGTAGCTGCTGGTATCATGATATATGAAGTAATTCGAAATAGAAAGTAGGGATCATGAATTATAAAAAATACAATGATTATGAATTGATTTATATGGTTAGAGAAAATGATGATGATTCTAGAGGTATTTTATTTCAAAAATATCAACCTGTTTTAAATAACATTGCTCATGAGTATTATCAACGTTTTCCTCATTATGGCTTTGATTTTGATGATTTTATTCAAGAAGCTAATATAGCATTTCAACGATCTATTATTCATTATAATGAGAAAAAGGATAGTTCCTTTTACACTTTTTCTATTCTGTGTGTTAGGCGAGCTTTACTTAGTTTTTGTCGTAAAATAACAAATTCAAAAAAAAATATTTCTAATATTGACTTAGTAGATATAAATGATTGTAGTGTTTCTGATATAAGTCAGGATATTTTTCGCTATTTTGAAAATAAAGAGATTGAGAATATGATGAGGATTGTTATATTAGAATTACCTCTTGAAGTTAGTAGTATATTTGAATTAAAATTAAATGGTTTTACTTATCATGAAATTGGAATTTTACTTGATATTCCGAGTAGTACAGTAGAATTTAAGAATCGAACAGCTAGAAGGATTTTGATGAAAAAACTACGTAAATTATTATTAATAGGGACAAATTAATTGTCTTTTTTTTAGTTTTGTTTTACAATGTTATTATGATAGAGGGTGAGTATCATGCATAATAGTTATGAATCTGTTTCTCTTGATGAGTGGATTAGTATTCATTCTAGTGAAGAAGAGTTACGTTCTTTATTTTTGAATTTAGATCTTGCATTAAAATACATTCATGAACATGGGTATTGTGTAGAAATTTTTCATCCTAGTGTGATAGAAGTTTTAGATAATAAGTCGGATCATATACGTTTTAGAAAACTGATGGAATTATCTAAAGATTTTGGTAGAAGAAGGGAAATGATTAAAGAAGATATTTTTCATTCTGCATTAATTCAAATTGGTATTTATTCTAATAGTTTGAAATATTTAAGACCTGATTTTTTAAAGGAAAATTTTGATTCTTTTATTCAATTTATTCCAAATGATGATGTTCCTTATTATCGAGGAGTAATTCAAAGAGGTGCTTCTGTTTATTATTCAGAATATGCTTCTGAAAAAAGAAATCGAGATTATGCTTCTTTAGAAAATCAGTTGGGTGATGGAGGCGAAGCTGGACATCATCAGTTGGTTAAAAGTAATGGAAGATCTGCTGGTTTTGAACCAATTACAAATGATAAAATAAATGATTCTATTTATCGACAAATAAATGGTTTAAATGATTCTGCTTTTGTGCATACTTTGATTATTCCAACTATTGTTATTTTTTCTCTATTTTTATTTGCTTTGTTGTCTTGGATTATAAGTTGCTTTATTTAAAAACATTGACATTTCAGTGGTGTTATGCTATTTTATTGGTGTAAGCACTTTGAAGTGTTTTTATTTTGAATGAAAGAAATAGGTGAAAATATGGCTGAAGTTAGAAAAAGAGTTATTGAAGACAAGTATAATACAAATAAAATTAAAAAAAATATGAATCAGAAAAAAAGTAATAATCCGTCTAAAAAGAAGGAAAGCTCTTCAGTTAAAAGAAACGTTAATTCTTCTGAAAAAAAGAGCTTGTTTGTACGTTTTCGTATCTTTTGTCATGGTGTAAAAAATGAGTTTTTAAAAGTTCATTGGCCTTCAAAAAATGATATGTTTAAATACTCTATCGCAACAATTGTTTTTATTGTATTTTGTTCTGGTTTCTTTTTTGCAATTGATATTATATTTGCATTCATTCAATCTTTATTTAGTTAAAAAGGAGTTTTATTATGGAAAAACAGTGGTATGTAGTGAATACTTATTCTGGGCATGAAAATAAGGTAAAAGAAAAACTTGAAATGCGTGCGGAATCTATGGATATGCAGGATTATATTTATCGTGTTGTTATTCCAGAAGAAAAAGTTGTAGAAGTAAAGGATGGAGTTACTAAAGAAAAGAGCAAGAAAATGTTTCCTGGATATATTTTAGTTGAAATGGTAATGACAGATGAAGCTTGGTATGTTGTTCGTAATACTCCAGGAGTTACTGGATTTATCGGCTCTAGTGGTAAAGGTGCTAAACCTACTCCTTTACAACCTTATGAAGTAGATAAAATACTTGGAAATATGGGTATTAGTAGAATTGATGTTGAAACTGAATTATCTGAAGGATCTAAGGTCAAGATTATTGCTGGACCATTTAATGGAATGTTTGGTACTGTTGATTCTGTTGACTTACCAAATCAAAAAGTAATGTTATTAGTTGACTTGTTTGGACAAGAAACTTCTGTAGAAGTAGAACTTAATCAAATTGAAAATGCTTAATTTACTTGCATTTCATAGGATTCTATGTTATTATTTAGTGGCTATATTTAATTTATAGATATAGATTTAGTGGGAAGCATGGTTTGCATTTTAAAAGCGGTAATCAAGCTATTTGGACCACTCGCGAAAACTTTAAAATTAGGAGGTGTTTTTCGTGGCAAAGGAAGCAGTTAAAAAAATAAAATTACAAATTGAGGCAGGAAAAGCTACACCAGCTCCACCAGTTGG
>CAMYXG010000011.1 GCA_947303225.1 uncultured Caryophanales bacterium
GATATTTTTTTTCTATGTATGGTGTTTCTAATATTTTTGGGATATCTTTTAATTTTTCATTATAGATAATATCTATTAACGTATTAAATCCTATTGTTCCAAAACCAATATTTTCATGTCTATCTTTATGAGAAGATATGATATTCTTAGAATCATTTATATGAATACATCTTATTTTATTGAATCCTATTTTAGAATCAAATTCTTTTAAATATTCATCAAAATGATTTAAATCATATCCAGCATCATTTAAGTGACAGGTATCTAAACATACTCCAATTCGTTCTTGATTATATACTCCTTCTATAATTGTTTTTATTTCTCCTATATTTCTTCCAATCTCACTACCTTTTCCAGCCATTGTTTCTAATAATATCATGACATTAGAATCTTTTGTATTTTGAAATACTATATTTAATCCTTCTATAATATTATGAATTCCCTTTTCTACTCCTATTCCTACATGACTTCCAGGATGAAGGACTAAGTATTGTAATCCTAATTGTTCTACTCTTTTTACTTCTTCTGTTAAAAAAGATATGGAAAAGTCAAAATTCTTTTCATTACAAAGATTAATAATATATGGAGCATGGACAATTATGTTAGAAGAATTGATTTTTAATTTTTTCATTTTATCATGTGCTTTTTTTGTTAATTCTTCATCTATTTTACTTCTAGCCGTATTTTGAGGGGCTCCTGTATAAAACATAAATGTGTTTTCTCCATAGCTTAATGCTTCTTCTAGACTTCCTAGTAGTTGACTATCTTTTTTAAAACCAACGTGACTTCCTATCAATAACATATTCCTCACCCATTTCATTATATCAATATTTGGGGAAAATAAAAAGGATGAACATCATCCTTATTTTATCCTATTTGTAGTTGTGTTGCTAAGGCTTGATTTTCACCTGCTGCTCCTGATATGATTAATACTTTATCAGTGAACTTATCTCTGGTAGCAACACCACCTGGAGCTATTACTCCATCAACCGTGCTAGATGTCTTTACAGATGATCTTTTTAATCCCTCTTCTGTTGTTAATTCTATAATTCCTCTTTTTGCAGCATCAATCATAAGAATTGCATATTCATATGTTGTTCTTCCTTCATTTCCAGCAGTAACTGTCTTATGGATAGCAACATATCCTTTAACCTCCGAATTTCCCCAAGAAGATTTACCACCTTGTTCCATTAAATCAGTACCCGTATCATCTGCACTATTAAATCCATAATAGTAATAGCCTGCATCTAAAGCTGATATTGGCGTAGTAGTTCCATTCTTATATAATTCATCAGCAGCTACGGCATTTTTTACTGCATTCATATATGCTTTTGCAGTGTCCATAAATGTGTCACGACGTGAGTTTTCAATGGTACGAGATACTGCTGGGATTGCTACTAACATTAAGATACCCATGATAGTAATAACAGCAAGTAACTCAATCAATGTAAAACCTTTTTTATTTAATCTTTTCATTTTTTTCACTCTCTCTTTCTATTTTTTTTACATTTTCATCGTAACATAGTTTCATTTTGTTGACAATATTTTTTTATTAAAAATACACTTTTTTACATCTATTTATAATATTTTACAGTACAAGTTTTTTTTATTTTTGATTGAATTACACTCGCATCAGTACTTTCTTCAAATCCATGTAAGCTTTCTATTTTAGTAATATTATCATGAGTTGTTTTTTCTAATTCTTGAGATTCTACTTCGTCAATTCCAGAATATTTTCCTTTTACTTCTTCTACTAGCCTTACATAGTATTTTCTTTGTTTTCCCTCTATTGTATATACAACATAAGAATCATAATCTTGATATTCTCCTTCATTTGGTCCTTTTCCAATATCTTCATTGTCATTTAAATAATTAAGGGATAATACTATACATTCTCCAGCTGCTATCTTAGGTATTTTATCATATCCTGTTGTATGTGTTGCAATTTTAATTTTAGTTGTTTCTATCATTTTAGTAGCATCTTCTAATACTTGATTTTCTTTAGACTGACTTAATATTCCTGTTATATTTGGGATTGTTACTCCCATTAATATTCCTAACACTACTAACATTGCTAAAAGTTCTACTAATGTAAATCCTTTTTCATTTTTCATATTCATTGCCTACCTTTAATTCCATTATAACAGAATCTTCTTTCTAACAAAACTATTTTATTATCTTTTTTAAGTTTTCTATTTCTTCAATACTATTGTTACTATAGTTTTCTATATCAAAGATATTATCATAACGGAATAAAGAAAATCCTTGATAATTCTTTAGATTTCTAGATAGAATAACTTCTCTCATAATAATATCTTTGTGATAAATCCATTCTTCTCTTCCTTCTTTAGCATAAGGATCTTCTCTACCTACTTTGTAGAATGCTAATGCTACCAGTAATTTGATTCTATTATTTTTTAAAAGTGATTCCCATTCTTTTGTAACTTTGCAATAGTCTTTTGTGCTATTATAAAATCCATAATAAATCTGTGGCATTATAAAATCAATATATTGATCTTCCTTCATCCATCTTTTTACATCCGCGGAGTGTTTTTCATAATTATTATCAATATTTCCATCTGGTGATACTCCAAATAGTATATTTTTCTTTTTGCATTCATCATGTACTTTTTCTATCATATGATTGATTACTTGTAGATGATATTCTTGTTTTGAGATTGGTTCATTTATTTTTATGTAATTTTGATAATCATTTTCATCAATATCATCACTAGGATAGAAATAGTCATCCATTAGTAATCCATCTATTGGATAGTTCAGTAATTCTTTTACTCCATCTATTATTAACTTTTCTACATGTTCTTTAGATGGATTATAGTAGATTCCATTGTTATTATAAATTGTATCTGTATTTAAATAGATATAGGCAGGATTTTTTTTACTGATTGTTGAAGTATCTGATGTTGTTCTTACTCGATAGGGATTAATCCAAGCAATTACTTTTATTCTATTTTTGTGAGAGATTGTTAGAAAATAATCTAAAACATCATATACGGAATCACCTTCTTTTTTTGTTATATACATACTAGTCGGATATAATGTAGAAGGATATATTGAATCGGATGCTGTTCTCACTTGTAGAATAATTGTATTTAATTTTAAATTTTTCACATTATGAATCATCTGTTCAATGTTTTTTTTACTTTCTTTCTCTTCTCTATTTACATATTTATTTAATTCCATATAGCTGATAAAAATAGCTCTAGTTTCTTCATTTTTTTCTCTTTCTTCTCTTGTAGAATTCTTAGTTAGAAATAAGCTTAATATAGAGGTAGTTAATACAATTACTATTATTTTTTTCATAAAATCACCATTATAATTCTATGAAATAATGATTGATTATTTTGTCATTTTATCTTGTCTTGCTCAATAATATATAATTTTTTATTTTTATAAAATGCATAAAAGATGTTTTCTAAAGATATGTTTTCTTTTTGAAGTTCTTTTTCTAGCCAATTTCTATCTTTTTTTATTTGATTCAGTACTTCTTCTTCTATTCTTCCATCCATAATTACTGGAAGAGGATAACTTCTGCTTGGATCATCTTCTCTTTTAAATATTGATAATTTTCCACTAGTTTCTAATATGGCATAATCTACTTCTTCAATTGATTTAATTGATTTTTCTCGTAATTGGGTCAATAAATCATCTAGATTATATCGTTGTTTTTTCATTTCCTGAAAATTTACTTTTCCTCTATTAATCATTACAGATGGTTCTCCATCTACAATATTTCTTGCTTTTTCACTTTTTAAAGATAATAATGAAAAAACAATTTGTAGTATCACTAAAATAGAAATAGGAATGAGAGATACTAGTATATTTGCATCATAGTTTTCAATGGATATGGCTGCCATTTCTGCTATAAAGATGGAGACAATAAAATCTAGAATTGATAACTCACCTATTTCTCTTTTTCCCATGATTCGATAGACAATTGTGATTAATAAATAGAAAAAAATACTCCGATAAAAAATAATATAATATTTCATTTCATCACCTATCCTTATTATGAAAAAAAACATATTTTTTTATACTTATTCATATTTTAATAATGAGGTGAATTATGAATTATCTTAAAAATCTAATGATTCGTTATCTTTGGACTATCTTGGAAACGATTATTCTATCTTTTCTCTTAACTGCTCTATATTATTTTGATTTTATATCTACTCCGTTCTTTTCACTTTTTTTATTATTCTCTTTATTAATTCCTGTATTTGTGAATAGTTTTCTTCTAGGAAAAGTATCTTCCAAAAAAGGATATTTAGAAGGAATAAAATTTAGTTTTTTGATTATTCTATTTTTCATGATCATTACTTGTTTATATTCTAAATTTCAATGGAAAAACCTTCTTTATTATGCAATTATTCTTTTTACTTCTATTATGGGAAGTATTATGGGAATTAATCAAAAGAAGAAGACATAAAAAAAGCTTATTGTTGTGATAAGCTTTTTCTTTTTTTATTTAATAAAAATATTCCTATGATACTTATAATAACAATAATTGTGATAACTAAAATATTTTTACTATCTTCTTCTTTTACTTCAATGACTTTGTCTTCATCACTTATTAAAAATAATGAATTAGAATCATAATCACAGGTATCATCTTCAGGACAATTAATCTGTCCTACAAAGTAAAGTACTTCTTCGTCCATTAGGAAGCTTTCTATTTCATAATAATCTGCTTGTATTTTTTTGATTTTCTTTTGAAAAAGACCATCTTTATCTAATTCTATTACTTCTAGAGATGAATCTGCTTTATTAATGTATTGTAGATAATATTTTTTGATCTCCTGTTCTTCTTCTACTGTTCGAATATGAATATTATGATTTGAGTCAATAGGAATATCTCCAATACTTTCCCATTCTTCTTTTAAATCTTGATTGTATTTTATAATGTAATAGCTCTTTTCACCTTTTTTTAGTTTTACTTCTGATGTTATTCCATATAGAATTAATCCATTCATGGAAGTATTTAAATGATAAGAGTCATATTGTTCTAATTGTTCTGTTATTGTACTTATTTCATTTCCTTCTAAATCATAATTCATTAATGATACATGAGAAGTATCATTATCTTTCTTTTCTTTTATCATAGCAAATGATATTACTTTGTTCTCATTCCAAATTGGTGTGATGTCTTGATAGGTTACTGTTGCATCAGTTGATTCTTTTTCCCATATTAAATTCAGATCTCTATCATATTTCATGATAGTTGCAGTAGTACCTACAGTACCAATCGCAATATAGTAATCTAATGTATTGTCTTCTTTTTGAATAGGAATCATCTTCATAATTCTTTCTTTTTTATTGATTCCTGCACTTTTTTCCCAAACTAATTTTCCTGTTAAATCTACTTTTATAAAAGTAGTAGTAGAAGTATTTTCTGGTAATTGTTCTCCTATATCATAAGTTGTTTCTAATGTCATTCCATATCCATCTATTTGCCCTAATTCATTATATGTATAAAACAAATCATCCATTTTATCTTCTTTTGTCTTACCATAAGTATATTTCCATAATAATTTTCCTTGTTTATTATACTTACCTAAAATAATCTGATAGTCTTGTTTATTAATATCACCTGATTCTAGTTCTTCTTTTAAATAATATCCACCGACTATTAATCCATCTTTCTTATTATTATCGTTATAACCATTTTTTATAAAAGTAAAATTCTCTTCTTGAAATTTATTTAAAGAAAAAACGGTGTCTTTTGCTGTAACGTTTTTTTGAAGCATTAGTATTAACCCAATACTCATTAGTATTATTAATTTTTTTCTCATAATACACCTCAATAATTGTTTACTATATTATAATACAGAAAAAGACTAAATACTAGTCCTCTATTTCTTTTTGAATCATTTTTATTTCTTTTTTTGTAATCCATCTTTTATAATAAAAATTCTTAGGTAATAGTGTTAAAAGTATTTCTCTTGCTTTCTTTTCTTTTTCATAATATTCTCGAAATAATGGACCTTTTTTTTCTATGAATACGGGTCCAAAAAAATAGTCTTTTTTACTATACTTTTTCTTTCCATGTTTTAGGATAATTATTTGATAGATAAAGTTTTTATCTCGAACAAACTCTTCGTTTTGAATATAAAATCCATTTTTACAACAATATCTTTTTACATCTTCTTGATAATTGTTAGGACTGAGAATCAATGTATTTATCTTTTTTAATACTTTTGGTTTATTTTTTAAAATTCCTATAATATTTTTTCCACCCATTCCTGAAATAATAATTGTATCTATTTCTTCTGAGTATGTATCTAATCCATCTCCTAAGCGTGTTTCTATTTCATGTTCTAATCGTTCTCTTTTTATATTTTTTTTAGCTTGTTCTAGGGGTCCTTCTGCTATATCCGATGCGATTGCTTTAATATCTTTTTTTTGTTTCACTAGGTAGATATCTAATAGAGCATGATCACATCCTACATCTAAACAAAAGGAATTAGCTTCCACTAAATCCCCTATTTTTTTTAATCTTGTGTTAATTCTCATTAATCTGTTAAGAAGTCCTTTAGCTTACGAGAACGAGATGGATGTCTTAATTTACGAAGGGCTTTTGCTTCTATTTGACGAATTCTTTCACGTGTAACGCCAAAGATTTGTCCTACTTCTTCAAGGGTTCTACATTGTCCATCGTCTAGACCAAAGCGTAGTCTCAAGACTTTTTCTTCTCTTTCTGTAAGAGTTGCAAGAACTCCTTTTAATTCTTCTTTTAACATTTCTACTGTTGCATATTCTTCTGGCCCCATTGTTCTTTCATCTTTGATAAAATCTCCTAAATGTGAGTCGTCTTCTTCTCCAATAGGAGTTTCTAGTGAAACAGGGTCTTGTGATATTTTATATACTTCTCGAACTTTTTCTACTGTAATTCCTAATTTTTTAGCGATTTCTTCATCTGTTGGTTCTCTATTTAATTCTTGTGTTAATTGTCTTTGAACACGAGCTAGCTTGTTAATTGTTTCTACCATGTGAACAGGAACACGAATGGTTCTTGCTTGATCAGCAATGGCACGAGTAATTGCTTGTCTTATCCACCATGTTGCATAAGTAGAAAATTTATATCCTTTTGTAGGATCAAACTTATCCACAGCTTTCATTAGCCCTATATTTCCTTCTTGTATTAAATCTAAGAATAGCATTCCACGTCCAACATATCTTTTTGCAATACTAACTACTAAACGTAAGTTAGATTCAGCAAGTAGTCTTTTAGCCTCTTCATCGCCTTCTTCTGCTCTTTTGGCATATTCAAATTCTTCATCAGATGTTAATAAGTTGATTCGTCCGATTTCTTTTAAATACATTCTAACCGGATCATTGATTTTTACATCTTTTGATAGTGTTAAGTTTTCTACAGACATATCCTGTGTGATTTCTTCACCACTTGCATCATCACTACCATCTTCTGATACAATATCAATATTAGCTTCTACTAAGAAATTATATAATTCATCTAATGTATCACTATCTACTTCTAGTCCTTTTAATTGATCTGCTAATTGCTCATATGTTACATATCCTTGTTTTTGTCCAAGCACCAGCAACTTATTTTTTCGTTCATCCAATGTTTTTATTTCTTCTACCATACTAACTATCTCCTAACCTCAGCTTTCTAATTCTTTCAACAATTTTAGCTTGCTCTAATGGATCTACTTCTTTTTTCATTAAATTTGTGAGTCTCTTTATTTCTTGTTTCATACTATACTCTCGTACTACTTTAAAATAGAGAAATAACTCTTCCTTATCGGTAGTCTCATTATAATGCTCTGCTAAAATATTATTTAAGAATAACAAGATGTTCTCTTTTTCTTGAACATATGTGTAAAAATCAGCAACATTAATTTCTCCATATGTTTTATAGTAATAAATAATCTCATTACAAGTAATTCTCATTACTTCTTCTGGAAAAATCAAATGCTCTCTTTCTACTTGTGTAATAATCCAATCATTATTTAACATAAAATAAATAATCTGTTCTAATGCTTTTGTATATTTGTCCTTTTTTTTCTTATTTTGTGGTTTGATTATTACTTCTTTTTGCTTCTGGTTGTCTTTTTTTAAACTATTCAAACGCAGTTCCAAAGTATTATAACTTATATCAAACTCTTTTGCAAGTCTTTTTAATACAACTTCTCTATGAATTGAATCTTCTATTTTTGCTGTTTCTGTAATTACTTCATTAATATATTTTGCTTTTTCCTCATCCGAACGAAAATCTACATTTTCTCTTAATTTTTGTATTTTATAATCAGAGAAGTTTATAGCAGAATCAATTAATCCTTGAAAACGTTCTTTTCCATTCTTTAAAATATAACTATCTGGATCTTCTGGACTTGGTAAAACAATCACTTTTGTTTCTATTCCTTGTTCTAATAGTGTATTTCCTATACTTAATGTAGCATGTTGACCAGGATCATCTCCATCTAAACATAAAATTATATTATTGGATAATCTTTTAATTAAGTTTATTTGTTCTTTTGTTAAAGCTGTTCCCATCAAAGCAATCGTATTTTTGATTCCTATTGTAGATGCACGAATGACATCCATAAATCCTTCCATAACAATGACTGATTTTTTGATTCTACATTCTTCTTTTGCTATATGGTAATGATATAGAAGTTCTCCTTTTTTAAAAATATCTGTTTCTTTTGTATTTAAATATTTATTTTGTCCATTCTCTTTATAAATTCTTCCACTAAAGCCTACTACTCTTCCTGAGACATCATATAATGGGAACATAATCCTATCATTATAGATATCGTGGTTATCACTAGATAATCCTATTCTATTCAGTGTTACTAAGTCATACTCTTTATTCGTTAATAACTTGGTTAAATCATCCTTTTGATCTAGAGAGAGTCCTATTTCAAATTCTTTTATGGTTTCTTCTTCTATGTTTCGATTTTTTAAATATTTTTTAGCGTCTTTTCCAAGATTACTATTTAAATTATTTTGATAATATTTTACAGATAACTGATATGCTTCATAGAGCTTATCATACTTTGTATTCTTTTTCTTATAAGAAATATTTCCTACATTGATTCCTACTCTATCTCCTAAATATTTTAACACTTCTGGAAATTCCATGTGTTCATAATCCATTAAGAATTTAAATACATTACCTGTTGCATGACAAGAAAAACAAGTAAAGATTTGTTTTTCTCTTGATACACTCATGGATGGTGTTGAATCATCATGAAACGGACATAATCCAAAAAAGTTCTTTCCTCTGGCAGTTAAGGGAATTCTTTCACCGATAATGTCTACAATATCTACTTTAGAACGGATATTATTCGCAAGATCATGATTCATCCTACCACCACCTTTAATCGACTTTATTATCGTATCATATTTTTTTTTGTTTTTCTATAAAATAAAGAAAAAATAGAACTCATTTTTCTATTTTTTCTCTTCAATTTGTTTCTGTATGTGTTTTATGAAGTCTTTTTGAGATACCGTTGTAGTATCTTTTTCTCCAAATAAACGGTATGAAATCGTCTTATCTGTTTTTTCTTGATCTCCCAATATCAACGTATATGGAATTTTCTTTGTCTGTGCTTCTCTTAATCTGTATCCTAGTTTCTCATTACGATTGTCTAATTCTACTCTAATATTGTTTTTTCTTAATAATTCTGTAATCTTTTCTCCATATTTTCCTTGGTATTCAGGATTGACTGGTATTACTTTCACTTGTGTTGGAGCAAGCCATACTGGTAATGCTCCTTTTGTTTCTTCTAAGTAATATGCAATAAATCGGTCAATGGAACCAAAAACAGCTCTATGAAGAACTACAGGAGTTTTCTTTTCTCCATCTGCATCTACATAAGTTAAATCAAATTTTGCAGGTAGGCAGAAATCTAATTGACAAGTAGATAATGTTATCTCATTTCCAACAGCTGGACGTACTTGTACATCTAATTTTGGACCATAGAATGCTGCTTCTCCTACTTTTTCTACATAATCAATCTTTAAGTCATTCAAAACTTCTCTTAACATGTTTTCTGCTTCATCCCACATTTTGTCATCTGGATGATATTTTACTTTATCTTCTGGATCTCGTAAAGATAATTCAAAGCGATAATTATGAATTCCCAATTCTTTGTAGCACTCTAATATTAAATCCACTACTCCTTTAAATTCACTTTCTACTTGCTCTAGCGTACAAAAGATATGTGAATCGTTTTGACAGAATGTTCTTACTCTTTCAATACCTTTTAATGCTCCACTTGCTTCATATCGACAATCTCTTGCTATTTCTGCAATTCTTAATGGTAGATCACGATAAGAATGAAGTTCATTACCATATATAACCATATGATGTGGACAGTTCATTGGACGAAGAACAAATTCTTCTCCCTCTACTTCCATTTTTGGAAACATAGATTCTTGATAATGATCCCAATGTCCACTTGTTTTATATAATTCTACATTTCCTAGTGGTGGAGTTTGTACATGTACATATCCTCTGTCTAGTTCTTTATTACGGATATAGTTTTCTAGTAAATTCCACAATGTAAATCCATTTGGTAAGTACATAGGAAGTCCTCTACCTACTAAATCACTCATCATATAGATTCCTAAATCTTTACCAATTTTACGATGATCTCTTTGTGCTGCTTCCTCTAACTCTTTTAAATGATTTTCTAACTCTTCAGGAGTTTCAAAACAGATACCATAGATACGTTGAAGCATCTTATTATTTGCATCACCTTTCCAATAAGCTCCTGATACTTTTAATAGTTTAAAGTTCTTTAATTCTTTTACGCTTTCTACATGTGGTCCACGACAAAGATCTGTAAAATCTCCTTGGCTGTAGCAACTAATTACTGTTTCGTCTTCATCCATTCTATTGATTAAATCAAGTTTATATGGATCATCTTTAAATTGCTCTAAAGCTTCTTTTTTTGAAATTTCATGTCTTATAATTCTTTTTCCATCCTTGGCTATTTTTTTCATTTCTTTTTCTATTCTTGGTAAATCTTCCTCAGTTAGGGTATTATCTCCTAAATCAATATCATAATAGAACCCTTCTTCAATTACTGGTCCTACCCAAAACTTTGCCTCTGGATATAAGTGCTTTACTGCTTGGGCCATTAGATGTGCACATGAGTGGTTTTTAATGTTTAACTTTTCGTCTTCTTTTATATTTATCATATTATCTTCTCCTTTATATTAATATAATTACTTCTACTTTCTCTGTAACTTGATCTTTAAATGCTTTTCCTAATGAGATATCTCCTACTATACTTCCATAATGAATAGGAATCGCTTGTTTTGGTTTCAGATTATTTATGTAATCGATTGCTTCTTCTACATTCATTGTATAAGTACCCCCAATTGGAACAAAGCAGTAATCTGTTTTGACCATATTGGTCTCCGGTGTTCGATCTGTATCTCCCATGATATAATAATACTCATTTTCTAATAAAATGTTATAACCAACATATTCTTTTTCTTTTGGATGAAATGGCTTATTCAAATTATAAGATGAAATCGTCTGAAATTTTATTCCATCTATTTTGTATTCTTTATTTGGTTCTACTACTAAGTCATTGTCTATACCTTTTAAACATTTTGGTACAATTATTTTTGTAGATTCTTTTGATATATTGGTTATGGATTTTGGACTATAATGATCATAATGATCGTGTGTAATAAAAATATAGTCAGCATCATGATACTCTTCTTCTATATTATAAGGATCAAAGTATATTATTCTCTCTCCTGTTAATTTAATTGCTGCTTGTTGAAATACTTCTATTTTCATTATTATTCTCCTTTCAAACAAAAAAAGGATTGTACAGGAGTGCATGAACACGGTACCATCCTTTTTTTTACTTATTTACTTAACGGTTTTAACCGGAATTACTTTTCATAATTCTACTCGAAAGGTAGTAATATAATAAGTTGTTTTCTCATTTTCACCTAACATGAGCTCTCTTTGAAACAATCTTAATATATCATGTCCTTTGTCAATGTATTTATTTTATTATATATCTTTTATCATTATTTGTAAATTATTTAGAATTCATTTAAATATTCTTTGTTGGTAGTATATTCTACTTTAATCTTTCTAATTTTAAACTTAAATTTTATTTTTACTTTTGGAGTTACTAATGCTTGTCCACATATTCCTCCACTCTTTTTATCTTTTACTTTAATATGCACATCATTTTTTTTATTGATTGATATACTTTGTACTTTCATTGAATAGCAAGTATTTGGTTTTGAACCAGTAACTATTGTTACAATATCACCATTTGGAATTTCACTTACAGTATAGCCTTTTTGTTCTGTATAAGAGTTATTACTACTCATATCCACATAGCTACTTATAATTTCATATTTTCTTGAAATTAAAAATTGACGAATTGCATATACTCCAAGTGATACTATTACTATTACTAGTACAATTACTATTTTTTTCTTCTTTTTCATATTATCATTATATCTAATTTCATTGAAATATGTCAAATACTATCTTGCTTCCCAACTAGGAGGAACATAAACAACTGATCCTAATCCTATAAAGTCTTGATTAATACGCATTTTACCATATCGGAAGAAACCATTTAGATCAGGACAATAAGGGTCATTTGGATCAAATAAGGCACAATCTAGGACAGCAATATGTAAATGTACTCCTGTTGAATAGCCAGTTGTACCCATTTGGCCTAGACTATCATTTATCGTAACTGGTTTTCCCACATATAAATCCTTAGCATACCTTGATAAGTGAACATATTGAGACGTATATTTTTTTCCATTAATGTCGTGTAATACTGTTACAATTAATGCTCCAGCACTATCGGTATAAATTCCAGATACTACACCATTTGCGATTGGAAATATTGTTTCTCCTGTTCCTCTCCAGCTAGTAATGTCATAAGCCATATGCCAATAACTCGGATATTGGGTTATTCTTCCTACTTCTGTTGGTAGATGCCATGTCTGTTTTGGAACAACTGGTTCTGCAACACTTTTTATGGTAGGAAGACTAGCTTCTCTTGGAATCGATGGAATTTCCACTTCCTCAACGTTTTCTAATTTTAATCCTGTCATTAATGTTTTTATGATTGTTGAGTTGTCTTCTTTATTTGCTACTTCTACTTGAGCCATATCTTTGATATTAATATATTCATATTCTAATTCATTATTATCTTTTTCATTAAAAGCGTGAACGGTTTGAAGTCCAATTGCAATCATCAATATAGCAATACAAATTAATTGTAGCATTTTTTTCCTTATTTCTTTTTTATTCATATAAACACGTCCCAAAAAACAGTGCTTATTATACAAAAAAAAGAAGTCATTGTCAATTTTGCTTCTTCTTAATGTCTTCTTCTATAAGAACGTCTATAGTCTTTAACAAACCAATCAATGGGATTTTGTTTGGCATTTATCTCTCGTGCTTTTTGTTCTATTTCTGTTGCTAAGGAATCAATTTCTGATTGTGTTGGACTCTTATCATAGCAAACTTCAAGGGCATGTTCTACTACAATATCTGCACCTCTTCTTAATCCTGAAGTACAGTGACAATAGTGATCTAATCCAAGTCCCGCATGAGAACCACTTGTTCCATACCATCCTTTTGGATAGATTCCTTCAATTAGTTGATATAGTTTTTGATACTGATCTCCACCATATGTATTTGCTAGATTTTCTACCATTGCCTCCAACTTTTCAATGTTTTCTTCATTTACTTCGTGAACTCTATATAGGCATGGATAGCCTTCGTTCGAACTAGCAAAATATTCCGCTACTCTATTTCCTGTTAATAACATCGTTTGATAAACTATTTTTTCAGCACCAATTCTTTTTACTCGTAAATCACTATAATCCTCACTATTTCCTTTAACTTGCTCATATAATTCTGTTCCCTGATATCTTTCTTCAAGGATATTGGTCACAGCTTGAAGATTCTTGATTGTTTCTTCTAAGTCTTTATTTGGACTGCCATGTTCTAATATTTGATCCACTTCATGATATGTAGTTTTACGGTTACTTTTAATGATTGTTTTTTCAAAATGTTCTTTCACAATATTTCCTTCTGAATCAATTTCAAAAAAATAACTTCTTGCTAATCTTGGCTCTTCTGGTAGAAGTGAGGCAGTTTTTACTGAAAAATCATATGGAAAGATGGGAATTGTTCGATTAAAATCATCTGCTGCTATTTGATATTTTTTTGGCAAATAAATGGAACGATTTCTACTAATTGCTGTTTGGACGATATCTGATTCATATGGAAAGTATCCTAATATTGATGCTATATGAACTCCTAGTAAATAATTTCCATTTGGTAGTCTTTTGCAAGATAATGCATCATCAATTTCTACTGCTCTATCTCCATCTATTGTTATAACATAATCATCTACTACACTTCTATCTGTCATTTCTCCTATTTTTGGAGCTTTTACTAATTTTGCTTGTCTTAATAAATCTTCATTAAAATATACTTGAATATTATATTTTTCTGCTACTATCTCAATTTGGCTATCTTTTGTTTTTGTTCCCTTTATCGTATTTATTAAATTATTTAGCCATTCTATCTTTCTTTTATTTTTCTTAGCTTGCTTTTTTCCAATACTAAGCTGATTAATTGCTGTATAGAGTAAGTTTAAGCAATTCTGTTTTTCTTGTTCATTATTATGGAAATTTTTTTGAGATAGTATCAACGATATTAAATTATTATAATATAAGATATCTTCTTCTCTATCCTCTTTGACACTTTCAATATATTTTTCTATAATGTTACGAATAAGAGGTACTTCTTCTTTATCTTTTATATTGACAAGACTAGGCATTTTAGAAAAAGTATATTCAAGATAAGTAATGTTTCTTACAGTGGTTGTTAAATAATTCATAAAATCATACTGTCTAGTATCTTTTTCTTGTGCTTGTTCTTCTATTTTTTCTAATTCTATTCTTACTTTTTCTAATTCTTGATAGGCATTTTCTAAGTCTATAAATTTTCTTTTATTTTCTAGTTTTAATCGATCAATTTTTTCATCGAGTTTTCTTAATTTTCTAGAAACTACTTTACGATTAATATCATCATAATTTGCTAGTAATATTCCAATACTTTGAACTAATTCTCTAATTTTATCTAAATTTCCCACTCCTGTTACAGAATTTAATTCATCATTGATAACTTTAAAAAGAATATGCACTACTTCATTTGAATTTCTATCGGCATATATACAAAGAGTATCATAACTTACTCTTGGACCATTTCCTTTTACAAAGCTTGCTAATTGTCTTTCAATTGCTTTCATTTTCTTATTTCCTTCTGTTCTTACTAATTAACTCAAGTGGGATTGTTAATTGTTTCATTCTTTCTATAATTCTTCTTGCTTTTACTTTATCAATTCCTGAAGAAGTTATCGATAATGCTTTTTCTAATTCTTCTAAGGTCAAATTGGAAGTAAAAAATGTGGGAAGATGATTTTCCATTCGATGTTGAAGAAGTGGTCCTAAGACTTCATCTCTAGACCAATTACTTACATTTTCTGCTCCAATGTCATCTAATAATAGTAATGGGATGTTTTTTATTGAATCATATTTTTCTGAATAATCTTTATTAAATGATGATTTTAAGTTTCTTAAAAACTCTGGAAAATATACAGATATACTATTAATTCCTTTTTTTGCCATTTCATTAAAAAGAGAAGCTACTAAATATGTTTTTCCACTACCAAATGATCCATTTAGGTATATTCCTTTTGGTTTTTCCTCATCATTATAATGACTAATAAATTCCTTAAAATATTTGATAATTGGAACTCGAGCTTTATCGTCTTTATATATATTTTTAAAAGATGCATCTTTTAATTCTAATGGCATATCATATAAATCTAATTTATCTTTGTATGCATCTTCTTTTTCTTTATTCGCCATTTTCTCACAAACATCATATGAAAATATAATCATCTTCCCTGATTCTGATGGACTATAGAGATATCCTTTCATTTTGTTTTTACATTCTTCTAAATTTTTACATTTTCTACAATTTTCATATTCTAATTGTGCTTCTTGTAATTGCGATGTATATTTCATTAATATGTCTTCTTTTATGTTTAATCCAAAAACATACTCTTTAAAACTTTTATCTGAACAAGCATCTTGGAAGGAATGGGTTAATTTTGTCATATCAACATCATAATTATCCATTATTTTTTTCATAGACCCATCACCACCATTTACATAAATTGTATCGAAAAAAGAAAAAAAAGTCTATATTATTTCATTAATTCCTTATAAATAAAAAGAACCTCATACGTTCTTTTTCTCTATTTTATTGATTCTTTCTAAATATTCGTGATGTTTTTCCAGTGCATCACGACTTTTATAGATTCGTCCTTCTTCTTCAACATATAATTCCCATTCATCTCTTGCATCTAGAGCATCTGCTAGTGTAGCATTTGCATAATCTGGATTAATATCTCTCTGTAGATTGCCATTTGATAACACTATATAGTTTCCATTTGTTCTTCTATAACTATCTAAATAATCTTCTACAGTCCAATATTCATTAGTGTCTTGAAGAGAAAACATTTGTGCTAATTCACATAATCTTGTCTTTGCCTCTTCTCCTTCACAATCCACATAAATTCTTGGGTTATGTGTCATTCCTCCTATAGAAAAGCCTACTACATTATTATTAAATTGTTCATAGAAAAAACTACTGTTTTCCTTTGATAAAGTTGCTATATCAATTTCTACATATCGAATCCCATGATCATCATAATTACTGCATTGAGTCGTATCAATTCCTTTTTCCCATAGTATTTTACATGCTTCTAAGCAGTCTGGAATAATATATTCTTCTGGATTAGCTTTTACAAACTCTGTTGGTGTCAAACCATATTGATATCTTGTGTTTTCTGACATTTTTTTCTCCTTATAAATCTCGTTCTCGTATATGTTATTATATCAATTATCCTATATTTTGTAAATTCATTATTCATTCATATTACAAAGTTTTCAAATAATAATTCTTTCATAGGCATGTTTTAATACTCCATTTTTTCTTTTTCATATTAATGGTAATTGTTCCCTCCTTGTCTGTGCTATGATATGGAATTTTATATTTTTCTAGTTTTTCAATCGTTTCTGTACTTGGATGTTTGAATTTATTATCTCTTCCACATGAAATCAGTGTAAGACTCGGTGTAATTTCATTTAGTAATTCTTCTGATGTTGATGTCTTTGAACCATGATGTCCTGCTTTTAAGATAT
>CAMYXG010000012.1 GCA_947303225.1 uncultured Caryophanales bacterium
GTAAAACATTAGTAAAAGCAAAAGTGGTCGCAAGAGACATTGATGGAGGATATTCTGAAATAGAAGATTCATCTAGTAGTAATGCAAGTGGAGAAGACTCATTATTAGATGAAACAAATCCAATCTGTGAAAATATAGTAGGACAAGCAGCAGATGCCAATGATTGGAAAACAAGTAGAAGTATTAAGGCAGATTGTAAAGATGAAGATGAAAATGGATCAGGAAGTGGATGTATTAGAAAAACATTCACAAGAACATGGCCAAATGAACAACAACAAGAAGCAGAATATGCCTATATTCAAGTCCAAGACAATGCGGGAAATGTAAGTGTTACAGATGATTTTTTAAATAAAAAAAATTCCTGTCAAGCTCCAGTTGACACAAAATCTAAATGTCGAGTAAGAGTGAATGTTGATGTAACTCCACCAACTTTTACAATCAATGCATATAAAAGAAAAGCTACTAGTGGTGTCAAAGCAGGTACCAAAGCAAATGAAACAAAATTGATGTCTACTAGTTCTGTTACAAAAACATCAAATACTCTATTTGATGTAGATGAAAATAGTTATACCGATGCAGGACTTAAAAATAATAACTATTGGTTCAATCATTCATATGATGAAGGAGTTATCTATGAAGTCACTATTAAAGATAATATTCATTTAGCTAGTTGGAAATGGGAGACCAATGAACCATATCAAACGAGTAGCTATGGAAAAGTGAAATCTGGAAATGATAGAGAAAATTTATCAGATACCATACCGAATCCTAATATGGCAAAGAGTAATTGTGGAACATTAAGTACGACCATATATGTTTATTTTAAAGAAGAAGGATTAAGAAAAGGAGAACTAACCATCCAAGACAAAGCAGGGAACACTACAGTATTAAGAATAGAAGCAAAAATAGATAGAACAGCTCCACCAGTTCCAACTGTTAAATTCAACAAATACAATACAGCAGGAACAAGTGTTTCTTCTGCTGCATATACGACAGGAAAATGGTCACAACAATTTGTTCAAGCCAAAGGAAACAATCCAGGAGATACCTTAGTAAATGGTGGAAGTAAAAATATAAACAAGGATTTATCTGGCTTTTCAAAATTTATGTATAAGGGAACCAATAAAAGTGGAGGTCAAATCAAAGAAACAACAGGCCAGACCTTTAATTTTAAAGGAGATGATTATGAAGGAAAAAATACAATTCAATATTGTGCCTGTGATAAAGCAGGAAACTGTTCAGATTACTCCTCAAAATATAATGTTTGGGTAGATACTAAAGCTCCAAGTGTAGAGATAACAGGATATGTAGCAAAGAGTAATAAAACTCCAAATACAGATAAAAAGGTTTTAAACAAAGTAACAGTAAATAATAATTCTACAAAAAGAGCAGGAAGTATTGCCAATAATGCACATTCATCTCTGGTAGGAGGATGGATGAATAAAGCAAATTATGCTTACGGGGTTTCTTATCAGCTAAGTATGAAAGACAATGTAAACTTAAAAACATATAATTGGGCATCAGGTGCAACTGCTGAAAGTGTAAAGAATCAGAGTATATCAGGAACAGGAGCAGTTTCCGCATCAATCTATTTTCAAAAAGAAGGAAGTAGAACAGGTACCTTAACAGTAAAAGATGAAGCAGGGAATGAAATAACCGTAACCATCAAAGCACAATTAGATAGAACTCCACCAACAAAGCCAGCATTAACTAACACATCAGGAGGTAAGTATACAAATAAAGATGTTTATATTACCATGAAATCAACAGATCCAAAAGTAAGTGGAATGGTAGGAGATAACATATCAGGAATAGGAAAATATCAATGGAGATATCGTTATGCCAATACAAGTTGGAAAGACTACGCAAGTTCAGCAAAAACTACATATAAAAGTACAGCATATCAAGCTGAAAGAGAAGATATAGCCTATCAAAGAGCCTGTGACAAAGCTGGAAACTGTAGTGAAGCAGCAAGTACATGGATAAAAATAGATAAAACAGCACCAAAACTTAGTTTAGGACATACAAGGTCTTGTTCAAATGGAACAGGTAACGTAGTAACCTCGTCATGTAGTGATCAGTCAAAAACAGTAAGTGGCAGAACAGTAAAAAGTGGAATTCAAAGTGATCCAGGAAATAAATCTGTAGGATGGGGGAAAAGTGATACTCTATACTTTACTTGTAAAGATAAGGCTGGAAATCCAACGTCGAAATCTTATACACTGAATTGGAATAGTTGTGCATGTGGAGAAAACACTTGCCGATATGGATGTGATACCTGTGGAGGAGGAGCATATGATTGTAGCTATAGAGTATCAAGAACCTGTGGAGGAGGAGCATACTCATGTCAAAAGAGAATATGTGTTACAGGATTGGATGAAGTGGGCTGTGGACATGCTTTAGAAGGAAGTCTTTGCTGCGGATATGTTAGTTCTACTTGTTATCATGCTACTTATGATTGCTCTTATTGGGTAAAAAGAACTTGCCATTATCCAACCTACAATTGTCGCTGTAGTAGCTGTAAAACAGGACACAACACATGTAGAGGTGGATATAAATAAAAGGGGATGAAATGATGAAAAACAAACAAATAAGAACAATCATCATTATGATTATACTTGTAATAGTGTTAATAGGAATCATTCTATTTTCACTATTACAAGCAAAAAAAGAAGAAACGAATGAAGTAATAAATGAAAATGACTTTTTAGTAGCAACAAGAAATTTTGAAAAAGCATCTTATCATGCAGAACTTGTTTATTATGTAGAAATAAAAGAAGAAAAAGAAATAAATCATAGCGCAAAAGAATATAATTTCAATAATAATATAGAAGAATACTTTTATGAAGATCAGAATAAAAAAGAAATGACTCAATATAATGATTATAATAAACAAGAAAAATACAGCAAAGAAATAGAAAATTACAAAAAGTCAAAATTAAAAGAAAAATCCCATAAAGACCTTTTAATAGAACTATTAAAAGAAAGTAAAGTGAAACAACAAGATGGAGAATCATATAGATTGGAAATATCTAATCAGACAATCAAAAATTACATAACAGAATTTCATAAACATGATAAAAACTCTATAACATATCAAGAAAAAGAGAAATATGAAGTCATGGTGATTGTAAAAAACCTAAATATTACATCAATAATGATAAAAGAAAAAAATAGTGATAAAGATATTGTATATCAATTTGACAAAATAAATGAAACCCCATCAATAGAGTTACCTACTAACATAGAATGAAAATAGAAAGAATCCTCTCTTTCTTTTTCTTTTACTTTATAGTAAAATTATCCTAGACAAGGTGATTATATGAAAATTGATTTGGAAAAAATACAAGAATTATATGGAGAATCTATTATCAATGAAATGAAAAATCATTTCGACAATATAATAGAAAATTTAAGTTATCTCAAAAAAAAGCAAATCAGTAATTATGATGAAGTATTAGAAAGCTATCCTTATTTATTTATGCTTTCTTCATACTCATTTCAAAAAAAAATAAATCAAATAATAAAAAAAAATGGGAAATCAATATAGAGAATTACTAGAAAACAATATGTCTTTATGGGGTGAAATACAATGATCGAGGAAATCCGAGAAAAATACGATATTCCTTCTTTTCGACTAGATAAAGAAGTATTAGAAATAATAGATATCTGTAGAAGTCAAAACATAGCAGTTACAAAAAATATGTTTTATAGAACACCACTAGAAGTAAAGGAAATGATAAAAATATGTAAACAAAGAGGATTAACGATAACAGATGATTTATTTCAAACATCAATAGGTAATTTTAAAAGGATATCTACTATTCTAAAACGAAATAATATTCCATTTACTACTACAGCATTAAACAAAACTTCAGAAGAAATAGAAGAATTAATAAGATTATTTAAATCAATTCATACTACTATTACGGATGAAATATTAAAAAGAAGCATGGAAGATATAAAAGAAACAATTAGAATCATTAATCAATATAAAATCTTGATTACAAATAGCGTTTTTTTAATGTCTCCACGTGATTTAGAGGATATTATTCAATTTTGTATGAAAAACCATGTAAAAATATATAACAATATGTTTACAAGAAAAAAAGAAGAAGTCATTCAAATAATAGAGATATGTAAAAGCAACAAAATTGAAGTATTAGAATCCATGTTTGAAAGGACTCCACAAGAGGTTGAAGAAATAATTGAATTTGGAAATAGTAATAAAATAGCATTTAGCAATTATCTATTTAGAAAAACACCAAAAGAAATAAAGAATATTCAAGAACAATGTAATTTATTAGGACTTCCTCCATACAATACCTTATTTCAAAGAACGTCAGAAGAAATAGTAGAAATAGTAGAAACTTATCAAATAGAATTAGGATTATTACCACCAGAGGCAGCCTTTTTTAGAACCCCAAAAGAAGTATCAGATATGATTAAAATATGTAAAATAAATAATATTCATATGAGTGAATTATTATTCTATAAAAAGCCACGGGATATTGAAAAAACAATTCTTTTTATCAAAACTTATTATGATAAAGAATATCTATTGCCTCAAATTATCATTTACGATACGGAACATATTCGAAGAATTTTTTCTTATTTGAAAGGAAAAAGATGTTTATCCATAATTATAAATAACCCTAGTATCATCCGACTATCATTAGAAGAAATCATTGAAAGAGAAATATATATAAAACAACACAATGAACCATTTGTAGTTGGAAATGTATTTAATCCAATCTTTGATTTATCAAAAAGAATGTGGGAAGAGAAAAAAAAGCAAAAAGAAAAAAAAGAGCAGGAGGAAGAACATGAAGAAAAAAGTAGTATTAGTTACAGGAAGTAATAGAGGAATAGGAGCTAGTTGTGCAGAAGAATTTGCTGCTGCTGGATTAAATGTTGTTATTAATTATTGTCATCATGAACAAGAAGCAATTGATTTCGGTACGTATCTGAAAGAAACTTATAAAGTAGAAGTATTAATTGTAAAATGTGACATTTCAAAAGAGGAAGAAGTAGAAAGCATGGTAAATAAAATCGTTGATACTTTTGGTGGAATTGATATTTTAGTGAATAATGCGAGCGTTTGCAGAGATAGTTTACTATTAGATAAAAACATAAAAGAATTTAAAAGAATTATTGATGTAAATCTAATTGGTACTTATTTATGTAGTAAATATGTAGGAAAAATAATGAAAAGCGCGAAAAAAGGGAAAATCATAAATATTTCATCAACAAATGCTATAGATACTTATTATCCTGAAAGTTGTGATTATGATGCCTCAAAGGCAGGAGTAATATCACTAACACACAATTTAGCAAGAGAATTTGCTCCATTTATACAAGTAAATTGTATATGTCCAGGATGGGTAAATACAAGTATGAATAAGAATCTAAGTATTGAACAAAAAAAACAAGAAGAGAAGAAAATACTATTAGGAAGATTTGCTTCTCCAAAAGAAATCAGTAATATAGTATTATTTTTAGCAAGCAATAAAGCTAGTTATATAAATGATTCAATTATTCGTGTTGATGGTGGAAAATATAATGGATAAGGTTTATAATAAATGAAAAGAAAGGAAGTATTATATGTATCAAACATTAGGAATAAGCAATGAAGTAGCGGAACTTGTAAATCGATGTGAAGAAGAATGTAAGGAAGAATTTGATCAAATAGAAGAAGCTTGTAATTACAATAGCTTAAAAGTACTATCAAGTTTTCACAAAAATGAAGTAACAGAATCTTGTTTTAACTCTACAACAGGATATGGATATAATGATATCGGAAGAGATACAATTGAAAATATTTTTAAAGATATCTTGGGAGCAGAAGATGCCATTGTAAGAAGTCAATTTATATCAGGATCACATGCTTTAAATGTATGTTTCTTTGCACTTTTAAGACCAGGAGACTTATTACTAAGCATTAGTGGAAAACCATATGATACATTGGATGAAGTAATTGGTATAAAAGAAAATCCAAGTTCACTAAATAGTTACGGAATAAAATATGACCAAATTGATTTAGTAGATAATGATTTTGACTATGAAAAAATAGAAGATTATTTAAAAAATAATCAAGTAAAAGTAATTGAAATACAAAGAAGTAAAGGATATTCTACAAGAAAAAGTATTCCATTAGAAAAAGTTGGAAAAGTTATCAAGTTAATTAAAGAAATCGATAGTAATGTTATAGTTATGGTAGATAATTGTTATTGTGAATTCGTATCAAGTTCTGAGCCAACTTCAGTAGGAGCAGATGTAATTGTAGGTTCTCTTATTAAAAATTTAGGAGGAGGAATTGCCCCAAATGGAGCCTATATTGCTGGACGTCATGATTTAGTAGAGTTATGTGCAGAACGATTAACACTTCCAGGAGAAGGTAGAGAAGTAGGACCAACATTAGGAATCAATAAGCAATTATTACAAGGAATTTATATGGCACCAACAGTAGTAGCATCTGCTCTAAAAACAGCCATTCTAACCAGCAAAGTATTAGAAGAGTTAGGATATGAAGTAGAACCAAGATATAATGAGGAACGTGTAGATATTGTTCAAAACATTATTTTCAAAGATCCTAATAAATTAATTGCCTTTACAAGAGGAATTCAAAGAGGATCAGCCATTGATTCTAATGCTACAGTAGAGCCATCAGATATGCCAGGATATGACGATAAAATCATTATGGCAAGTGGTTCCTTTACTCAAGGATCATCTATTGAATTATCATGTGATGGACCTCTAAGAGAACCATATATTGCTTATATGCAAGGTTCATTAACATATCCATATGGAAAATTAGGACTTATGAAAGCAGTAGACTCTCTTTTAAATGAAACAGAATAAGAAAGAATATGGAAAAGGAATATTCTTTTTCTTTTTATCATAGAATAAAGAGAATGGAGGAGCATATGATAAATAAACAAAATCTATGGTTTTTAACATTATTTAGTCTAATTTTAGTATTAGGTATTTACTATGTAGCACTACCAAATGATCTCTTAGAAAAAGCAGATAACATCATAAAAGAACCCAAAAAGGAAAAAGTGGTAGAAAAAGTAATGGAAGAAAGTCCTTTAGTAGCTATGAGAGTAAGCTTGGAAGAGGAAAGAAAAGAAAAAATGACTGTTCTAGAAGAAAAATTAACAAACGAAAAACTAACAACGGAAGAAAAAAACAATGCTTATGAAGAAATAAAATATTTAAATGAAGTACAAGGAAAAGAAGAATTATTTGAAAAAAAAATAAAAAAAGAATTTGACTTAGACTGCTTTACAAAGATAGAAACAAATGATATTTCCATCATATGTGTATCGGATAAGCATGATGAAACTTTAGCAAACAAAATTATGAGATTGATTCAAAAAGAGTTTCAAACTAAAAAGAATATTTCAGTTAAATTTCAAAAAAAATAATAGGTATATACATACAACAACAATGAAATCATTCATACAATATTCTAGGTGATAGAAGAATGAATAATATTTTAACTCCAAGAGAGAAAGAAATATTTCAACTCTTAATAGATAATTATAGAACAAAAGAAATAGCCAAGAAATTAAGAATCAGTGAAAAAACAGTTAGAAATCATATTTCAAATGTCATGCAAAAACTAGGAGTAAACGGAAGAGCAAGTGCTGTAGTAGAATTATTAAAATTAAAAGAATTATCTATTTAACGTACTAAAATAGTACGTTTTTTCATATCCTAGTATAGGTGATAAAATGGTTTCAAAAATATTCATTCAAAAATCATTATTTACAGTATTATTGATGTTTTTAATTTTAACACTTGCAACAATACCAATTATAAATAATAACAGAGTATTGCGAACAAATTTGGAAATAAGAGATAATGAATATACACCAACAAACTATGTATATTTAATCAATCAAGATCATTATTTTGTAAAAGTAGGTATTCATATCAATCAAAAGAAAAAAGCAAAATTAATTCCAAATATAATTACATATTTAAAGATAGATAATCAAAACATTCCAAACAACTTAAATGGATATATACCAAAGAAGGCAAAACTATTAAACTATAAATTGGAAGATGATACGATATCTCTTAACTTTTCAAAAGAAATAATGACATCATCAAAAGAAAAAAATAAACAAATAGTAGCAGGTATAGTCTATTCATTATTAGAAATAAAATCAATAAAGAATATTGAAATAATGGTAGAGGATAAACCCATTGATAATTATCCAAAAAAGCTTAATCATAGAATAGGAATTAATCAAATATATAATTTAAAAAAAAGAAACAATATACAAAGAGTAACCATTTATTATCTAGATAAATATAATACATATTATCTTCCCATTACAAAATATATAAATAGTAAAAAAAGTAAAATAGAGATTATTATGGAAGAACTAAAAAATCCAGAAGAAAAAAATGTAATAAGTCCATTGAATAATAACATAAACTTAATAAATTATAGGGAAGAAGAAAACGTATTATACTTAAATTTTGATAAAAAGATAGAAGAAATTAATCGACAAGAAAAGGAAAAAGTAATGAATACAATTTTGTATTCTTGTTTTGCTAATTACGATGTGAACATAATAATGATAGAAATAGAGAATCAAACATTAGACTATTACAAAAGAGGAGAATCGTAAAATCAAAAAAAGTACTTGTAATTCAAGTGCTTTTGTTGTATAATTAACCTTGTCAGTTGAATTTGTCTGCGTAGCTCAGCTGGATAGAGCAATCGCCTTCTAAGCGATCGGTCAGGCGTTCGAGTCGCCTCGCGGACACCATATTGATAATAGGAGTCGTTAATAAAACGATTCTTTTTTTTCTAAAAAAAACATGATATAATAAAAAAAATAGAAAGGGTGAGAGAATGAGTGAATTAGGACTATTATTATTTATAACAATCATACCAGTGATTTTAATATTAATTTATGTCTATCAAAAAGATAAACACAAAGAACCATTTAGCCTATTAATTCAATTCTTTGGACTAGGTATTCTTTGCTGTTTTATTGTAATATTCTTTTCTCAATTTTTAAGTGATTTTCTTCCCTTTATGCATTCAGAAAATAGAAATACTTTTTTTAATCTATTACTATATGCTTTTTTTGGAGTTGCTTTTTTAGAAGAATGCTGTAAATGGTTAATGTTATTTACAAGAGGATATTATACAAAAGAATTTGATGAAGTATATGATATCCTAGTATATTCAGTATTTGTTTCATTAGGATTTGCTTTTTTTGAAAATGCCTTTTATATTTACCATATTGGACAAATTAAAACAGCATTAGTAAGAGCATTTTCCGCTATACCAGGTCATGCATGCGATGCTATTTTCATGGGGTATTATTTAAGTATTGCAAAACAGCATTATTATAATCACAATAAAAAAGAAGAAAAGAAAAATATCTTTTTAAGCATATTCATTCCTACAATACTACATGGATTTTATGATTTTTGTATCATGTCAAAAAATAATTGGCTTGTATATACATTTTTTATTTTTATTGCACTCTTGTATATGATATCTATTCATAAATTAAAAGAAATATCACCAGAAAACAGAACAATTAAATATAAAGATATTTTTTGTAAAAACTGTGGAGCAAAGATGGTTGGACATAAATGCAAAAATTGTGGATTAGAATGGAAATAGAATCAATCTTGTCTTTTTTTGTAGTACAAGTTATAATAATTAGCAGTTGAAATTGGAGAATAATCGAGGAGATGAAGGAATGAAAGTATTGCTATATACAGAAGGAGAAAAGCTTTTTTCAAAAAGCGGTTTAGGTAAAGCCATTAAACATCAAATGAAAGCATTAGAATATGAAAATATTGACTATACCACAGATGTACAAGATGATTATGATATTGTACATATTAATTGGTATGGACCAAATTCATTTGCTTTAGCAAAGCTAGCAAAAAAGAAAGGAAAAAAAATAGTCTACCATGCACACAGCACAGAAGAAGACTTTAAAAATGGATTTATTTTTTGTAAACAAATTTCTCCAGCATTTAAAAAATGGTTAATTAAATGTTACAGTTTAGGAAACGTTATTATTACTCCAACTCCATATTCCAAAAGACTATTAGAAGGATATGGAATAGATAAGAAAATATATGCAATTTCCAATGGTATTGATTTAGAAAACTTTAAAAAAGATAGAAAGCTAGGAAAAAAATTTAGAGAACGATATGAGTTAACAGAAAAAGATAAAGTAGTTATAGGAATAGGATTATATATTGAAAGAAAAGGAATCATTGATTTTGTAGAACTGGCAAAACGACTTCCAGAATATAAGTTTATTTGGTTTGGTTATAGTCCATTAAGTGCAGCAACAAGAGAAGTTAGAGAAGCTGTAAAGACAAAGCTAGATAATCTATTATTTGCTGGATATGTTGAACAAAAAGAAATCATAGAAGCAATGAATGGCTGTGATTTATATTTCTTTCCCACATATGAAGAAACAGAAGGAATTCCAATTATAGAAGCATGTGCTTGTCAGACTCCTGCATTAATTAGAGACATTCCTATTTTTGAAGAATGGTTAGAGGATGGCAAAAATGTCTATAAAGCAAAAACAATCGATGAAATGGAAGAAAAAATAAGAAAAATTGTTGAAAAAGAGCTTCCAGACTTAGGAGAGGAAGCCTATAAAGTAGCTAAGGAAAGAGACTTAAAAGAGATTGGTAAGCAGCTAAGAAAAGTATATGAAACAGTCTTAAAAGAAAGAGAGTAAAACGATTATTTGAATCATTTTACTCTCTTTTATTTATAATAATAAGTTCTCTCTTTTTTTACAGAAATATTGAGAAGAATACCAACAATTAACATATAAGATAACAAACTACTACCCCCATAAGAAACAAATGGTAAAGTAATTCCCATAATAGGAAGCAAGCCGACAGTCATTCCAATATTTTGTATTTGCTGAAAAAGTAACATTCCTAAAATTCCCACTACAATATAGCGATTCGTATCCTCAATCTTTTTTCTAGCTAATTGAATAATACTAACATCTAGAAATAAGATAATTCCTAAAAGAACACAAATACCTAATAATCCAAAGTTACTTGCAAAAACAGCAAAAATAAAGTCAGTAGATGATTCTGGAAAATAAATAGGAGTCTGATTATAACCATGTCCATATAATCCAGCAGAACCAATAGCCGCTAAAGCATTCTCTAATTGTAGACCAGCTCCTTGACTCCAGTTAAAAATCCTCTCTAAACGATAAAAAATAGAAGTACCAAATAATTGAATAAATAAATCATCTCGAAAAAAATAAGTCCAAAGAACTCCACCAATAAGACAAGAAAGTATTATTCCAAAAGAAACAAACCATCGCAATCGAATTCCACTAGCAAAAATCATAGAAAAATAAATAATAAAGTAAATCAAAACAGCTCCAGTATCAGGCTGCAAGAATGTAAGAATAGAAGGTATTAATACAATTAAAAATGACTTTATAATAAACAGAAATTCTTGCTTACAATTTGGATTATCATAATCACTTCGAAAATCATGAATCATAGTAGCAAGAATTAACATAATAAATATTTTCATAAATTCACTTGGCTGAAAACTACCAATACCAGGTATCATAAACCAACATTTACTATGATTAATTGGAGTTCCAAAAAATAATAACAGAAGTAATAGAAAATTTCCTAATAGATATAAAGACCAAGATAATTGATATAAATATTCATTCTTTAATTTGATTAAAATAAAGACAAATATCCAACCAATTCCATACCATATTGCTTGTTTTAAAGCTAGATTTCCCAAAGAAGCAGAAGTATAAGTTAATGCACTATGAATAGTAATGATACTAATAATAGATAATAAAAGAATAGGAATTAATATTCGTAAATTTAAAGATATTTTTTTCATAGTAATCTCCTTCTTCTATATTATACCAAAAAGAAATCAATTTTATGAAAATAATTCATAAAATATATAGAGGAGAAGATATGAAAAAATTACCAAGAATATATAGAAGTGATGAATTATCACCAAAAGATCATAATCAAAAGTATTGTTCTTTCTATAATCAAATAAAAGAAAAAAATATCACTAAAGAATTAGACTCTATATTTGATAGTTTTTCTAGTTTATATCAAAAGAAGGTAGAATTAAAAACGACTAAAAAAATATATCATACTTTCTTAATATCTAGAACAAAAAATTATGTTATGACAATGGAAAAAGAAATCATTCCTATAAAAGATATTATAGAAATTAATCAATAATTCGAAGTGACTCAGTAAAAAAATCATCCTTGATAGGATGGTTTTTTAGCATAAATCAATATAAGTATCAGTGAAACATCTTATTGCGCCACAACAGTTTAGATCAATTGTTACAAATTCATTAGTACTAGAGTATTGATTAGTAGTAGTATCAAAAGATAAGATTCTACAAGTACAACAACAATCATCTAAAGCTTCTACACGAAAAATGTTACTAGTTTCTGTAATACCTTCTGTAGTTGTATAATTAAAACTCCATGGATTTCCACTACAACAATTATAAAGTTGAATCGGTCTAGTGTTATAACAGATACTTGTTGCACTTGGTCCTAAAAAAGGTTTATCACAGCCAATAAAATTATCACAACTAAAATCTTGTTTTTGAAGTACTAATATTTTTTCTAATATATCTGAAATACAAGAAGAACAATTTTGATTAGAACAACTCATAAATATAACCTCCTTTCTCTAAATCATGAAGCATAATAACAAATACCAATACTATGATGCTTAGTTTTTATATTGGTTTTCTAATATAAAATATGTAAAGAAAAAGATTGTGTGTTGATAAATACCTACAATAAATAATATTAAAAAAAGAATATTTTATGTAAAAAAATGTATAGATTTATTTAAAAAACTTGATTATTACAAAAAAACAATATAAAATGGACTTATAGGATATGGGTTCGGTAGGAATTGAACTATATTCTTAAAACATAATAGGAGGTGAAAAAAGAATATGTCAACAATTCACGTAGATGAGGAAGCACTAAATGACCTAAGATATGCAATAAGAACAGCTGGTCAAGCATTTAAAATGAATTTAGCAAGATTAACAAACTTAATCGAAGAAATCACAAGTGGGGATATCCAAGGAGATCCAGCAAATGATTTATTAGCTAAGTTCCAAGCAAAACAAGAAACATTTGATAATCTTAGAAAAACAATTGAAGATGCAGAAGAATATGTTGGTCTACAAACAACTAAGTTTGGTCAAATGATTGGTGATTTAAAACATGGAATGAAATAATTTTGGAAAGGAGATTTATAATATATGAATATTACAATTACACCTGGAGCAGCAACTGACGATGCTGCAGAAATCGATAGCATCGTAACACGTATGCAAGATGAAATGCAGGAATTAGATTCTGCTATTAAAAGAGATATTCCAGATGGAATTCAAACAACTTGGTCAGAAACTGTAAGAAATAACTGGGAGGCTTATTATAGTGCTGATGTTCCAGAAGCTATGGAAGAAATGAAATTATCTGCTGCAAACTTAAGATTAGCAGTTGAACAAGCACTAGCTTACGATCAAGAAAGAAATTAATAAATAATACATTGCTACATGCAATGTATAAGAAAAAGAGAAAATTAACGTTTCTCTCTTTCTTATATATTGCATAAAAAGGGAGTGGAAAAATGGAAAAGCCAAAAACATATAAGGGGTATGATAATAATGGAAATGTTATTGAATCATTTACAGGCGCAGATGCCTCATTAAAAATCAATCCCGACGAAGTGCAAGAAAAAATTGAAAAAATTGTAGAAGTTTCAGCAGAACAGACGAAGAAAATTTGTTCTGCTTTAGATAATGTAAAAGCAGATGCAGATGATGCTCTTATTGTGGAAGGAGCAAATATGGATTCCTATATGGATATGGCAATTGATGCAGTAGAAAAAGTAAATAAGAATATAAAAGATATCATTAATGCAGGAGATTTATATAATCAAGCTTTAACTGTCCACGATCAATTACAGATTGAAAACAATAAAGCTGCTTATAATAAAACAGCAAGCACAACTGGTGTAGTTGATGTACGAGAGGGATAGAAAGGGGAATATATATGAGCATTTTTAGTTTTTTTACAGGACGCGATGCAAAAGAAGCAGATGTTTTTGCAGATTTTAATAAAATAGATACTGTAGTTTCTGAAATTCAGGATATTAGTAAAACTGAAGTGGTAGATGCAAAAAATGCTATTCATGAAGCACTAGAAGAATTAAATAATGTTAATGGTTTAAGCACACTAGTTGGATTCAGTGTCAACATTGGAGCATTTGATGATGTTTATGACAATGTTGCTTCATCTATATCAGAAATAGCGAATCAACTAGAGTCAAAAGCAAAAGATGTAAAGGATTATTCAGAAGCAAGTTTATTAGAAAAAATAGGAAGTACTGCTGCAATGGCTTTATTTAAGACAGGAGAAGGATTATTATCACCAATAGAAGATCTTGGAGATGGAGTAGTAAGCCTTGTTGGGTTTATAGGAGGAGCATTTAACGAAGACTTTAAGAATGCCTGTGCAGATTTTGTAAAAAAAGATATAGCGCACGACACATTTAATTTTTATTATGATAGTGAATTTGCTAAGAAGTCAATGATAACAGAAGATAGTTTAATTGCAAATGCATTCAAAGTAGCCGGAAGTACCGCGACTTATTTGTATTTAGGAGGATTAGCTGCTAGAGGAGGAGATGCAATAGCATCTAGATTAGGATCTGGATTAGCAAGCGCAGCAGAAGGTAGTGGAAAAGTTGCAAAGGCAGCACAAGCATTCCAAAAAGCAGGAAATGCAATAACGGGATTTGCATCATCGACAACATATGCCAACACTGCTGTAGCAGCCATGACTGGTTTAGGAAGTGGAACAGAAGCAGGTCTTCAATCAGGAATGGATTATAATCAAGCGTTTGGTAAAGGAGCAGTACAAGGAGCAATTCAGGGAACAGTAGCTCTAGCAGCAGGAAAATTCTCTGAACACCAGCAACAAAAAGCAAACATTAAAGATACAGAAAAAAAATTATCTGAAGCGAAAGAAAGAAAAAAAGCAGCAGAAGAATTCAAAAATGCTAAAACAGATTTAGAAGAGAAGATTGCAAGTAGAAAAGACTATAATGAATTAAAAGAAGAATTAATTGACAAAGGTGGCTATAATGATCAAGTTCGAAAAGCTGCTGATGATATTGTAGCCCATATGGAAAAAACAATGGATGAGGTTGCAGCAAAAGCTCCTGATATTACAACTATGGAAAGAGCAGCAGAAAAAGCAGAATCAACATTTAGAACATTTACTGATAAAGTAAATCTAGATGCAAATATGAGTCCAACAGCTGTTTCTGATAAAGTAGAACAAGAATTAGCAAGGGCAACATCTGATGTAAATAACTACACACAACTTCTTGATCAAGTAAAGAACAATTTGCCACAAGGATACACAGACGCAATAACAAAAAGAGGATATAGTGGAGATTCAATGATTGGCATTGGTTCAGATATGGTAAAAGCAGCAACTGAACATAAATTAGGAACCATAGCTGCAGTAGCAATCAATGCTAATAACGCAAGAGTTGATCAAGAAGGAAAAGCAGAAGAACAATTTAAAAAGAAAAATACAATTTCAGGAAAAGATTTGAAACCAGATGATCCAATTAAATCAAATGGAACAGGAACGATTACAGCAGATGAGCCAATAAAAAATGAAGTTTCTAAAGATAATCCAACGAATCCAGTAAATCCTGGTCCAACTGGTCCAACGAATCCAACACCATCGAATCCAACTCCAACGAATCCAACTCCAACGAATCCAACTCCAACAGATCCAACTCCAACAGATCCAACTCCGACAGATCCGACTCCAACAAATCCAACTCCAACAGATCCAACTCCAACAGATCCGACTCCAACAGACCCGACTCCAACAGATCCAACTCCAACAGATCCAACACCAACAGATCCAACTCCAACAGATCCAACTCCAACAGATCCAACTCCAACAGAAACAACACCACCAAATAGTTCAACCACAACATTTACAACATCAGAATCATCAGGACCATATCATAGTGGAGGAGAGTATTCTGAAACAGATGGATATACTGGTGAAAACACAGAAGTAGGAATAGAGGAAGAACCTACATCAATTGAAGACGTATTAGATGAAACAAGTACTTCAGCAGATGATATCATTAGAGGTAATAAATATACAAAAATCCCATCATCCACGACACCAATTACCCAAACAACAACTCATAGAAGTACCGGAAATAGTATCATTCCGATTGCAGCCGGTCTAAGTGCTGCCGCAGCAGCAGGTTTAGGAGCAAAAGCATATATGGATCGCAAAAAGAATGACGAATATGAAGATGATGAAGACTTTGAAACTGATGAATGGGAAGAAGATGGAGATAACTCATTGGAAATTGATTACAACGATTCTATAGAAGAAAACACGTTAGATGAAGATGATGATTATGGTTATCAAGCAATGGAAAACGAAAAATATGGTGCAAGAAGTAGCGAAGAACTAGCAGACCTACAATAAGGAGGAAAAAGAAATGGAAGAAAAATTTTTACCAATAGGAACAGTAGTAT
>CAMYXG010000013.1 GCA_947303225.1 uncultured Caryophanales bacterium
AATATACAGGGGAACATCAAGATAGTATGGATCCAACAAAGTCTACAGAAAAGATTTATCATTGGTATGGAAGTAATGCTGAAAACGGAACAGCAATCCTCAATAAAAACAATGTAGTATTTGCTGGTATTTGTTGGCAAATGATAAGAACAACAGATACAGGTGGAGTAAGACTTTTATATAATGGAGAACCAACTATTACAGAAGTAGATGGAGAAACACACTATGATTGTGGAACCAGTAGACCAGGAAAGATTGGAAGTATTAAATCAGAGACAAAACTTAATGGAAGTTATTACTATGGTAATGGTTATACAACTAGTGTATTAGGAAATACCACAACTTTCACATTAACTAATCCTGTTCAAGTTACAGTAAATTCATCGAATGCTTCAACAACAATACCAGATATTGCGGCTAATTACCCATATACATGTAAGAAAACTAGCGCAGATGGTACTTGTACGGATGCAGCATTTTATAAAGTAGATAGTCAGTCTAGTAGTTATAATGCCTATGTCTATGCTTCAACTTATCGTGATTCTATAGGACGAAGTGCATATAACAGTAATTTTAATTCAGTAGGAGATGTAGGTTACATGTATAATATTCGTTATCTAGTAGCATCTACAAATATTAGAGAAAGTAATACTATGTTAAATAGTGTAACCTTAAGTAGTAGTACTTTAACTACTTATGGAAACTATTATTTTGGAGATAGTTATACGATGTCAGGAAATAATCATGCTTTAACAAATCCGGTTAAAGGAAATACAATAACTGATTATCCGTCAAGCTGGGTTGGAAAATATATGTGTCAGTCCAGCAGTAGTTCAAGCTGTAGCACAGTTTATTATATAAGTGCTATAGATACTAGTGGAACGAATCCCATCATTTACAGAACAGACATTGCTTCGGGAAAAGAATATAATGATTCAACATACATGTATTTATTTGGAGATTCGATTGTGGATCAAGGTGATGGAACATTTGAGGTAAAGGATAATATCCAAGAAATAAATAAAAGAGATTGGAATACAGAGTATTCTTCGAAAGTAGGAAAATACGTGTGTATGCCAGGATATTATACGTATGACTCCATAAACAACAAATATATTTGTAGTGATGGTGGAAGTCAGAACGTAGGTGTTTTGCGTTATATCACCGCAACAACTATCACAAACTTTACGGCTAACAGTATCTATAAATATGGTTTTGGAATAGAAGCATATAATAGTAGTTACAAGCTAGTATCTAACAACAATGAAGATGGAACACTACAATATATTTATAACTGGCCTAATACTTCTAATTCAAGTTGTTTTACAAACCAAGGAGATACTATCAGTAATTGTGGTTATAAGTCACTTTCCAAAAGTCATTATACTTGTTATAACTTGAGTGGAGTATGTGATAATTATTATTATATCAATTATACTTCAAACTCAAGTGTATGTTCGGCTTCTATTACGGGAGGAAAATATGTTAGTACTGATTTAACTGATCCTAATAATATCTTATATGAAATGTTATATAAGAGTGATGTGAATACTACAGATTCTACAATAAAAGCAAATATAGATTTGTGGTATCAAAATACTTTGCTTACTGATTATGATGCTTATATTGATGATACAATATATTGTAATAACAGAAAGATAAGAGAGGTAAGTGGTGTAAAACAGTTTGGAGCATGGAATCCAAATGGTGGAACAACAGATTCTAATTACTTTTTACAATTTAATGAATATAATGATACAAATGATTTAAGTTGTCCAAATGTATTAGATCAGTTTAGTGTCTCTAACACTAGTGCTCAGTTAACTTATAAAGTAGGGCTAATGACAAGTCCTGAGATGAATTTATTGAATCAGAATAACGTAAGAGTTTCTGCAGACCTTTACTGGCTGGGCTCGCCTTACTACTTTAACCACTACGGCGCTACCAGTCGTGGCGTGTACACTACGGGCTACGTCCGCTACAGCGTCGTCCTCGACAGCTATGGTGTCCGTCCGTCAGTTTCTTTGACGACAGGCACAGAATATGCCTCTGGAGATGGAAGCATGACAAATCCGTATGTAGTAGATACTGATTAAAGAGTGAGATTTTTATAGATTTTTAAAATTTAATACATTAATAGAAGTAATGTTTCTAAGATAAAAGAAAAGAATATCTTTCTTTTTCTTTTTTTTTGAGTTATGATAAAAGAAAGGTAGGATAGATATGAATAAGAAATTACTATTATTGCTTGTTATTGTTATGTTTTTTATTACTGGATGTGATAAAAACGAAAAAAAACTTATTTTAGCCACAGAAGCAGGGTTTGCTCCTTATGAGTATTATGATAATGGAGAAATTGTTGGTGTTGATATTGATATAGCAAGAGAGATTGCAGATGAACTTGGAATGGAATTGGAGATTAAAGATGTTGCGTTTGATTCTATTATTAATGAAGTAAAGACTGGGAAAAGTGATATAGGAGCAGCTGGAATATCTCATACAGAAGAGAGAGCACGTGAGGTTGATTTTACAATTGATTATATGGAGTCTAGACAGGTATTAATTGTTAAAAAGGGGAGTAATATTCATAATCCTAAACAATTAAAAAATGAAAAGATTGCAGTTCAATTAGGTAGTGTTGGAGATAGTTATTTAACAGAGGAATATCCTTCTGTTCGCTTGGTACGGGAAAAGAAGTTTTTAGCAGCAATACAAGACTTAAAAGATGATAAAGTACAGGGAGTTGTTATGGATGAAGTGCCTGCTAAAGAATTAATTGATGATAATTTAGTTATTTTATCGGATGCTTTAGTTACTGATCATTATGGAATGATTGTAGAAAAAGGAAATACAGAATTACTAAATCAAGCAAATACGATTATTGGTAAACTTCGTGATGAAGGGAAAATTGATAAAATTCTTTTAAAACATATGGGAGTTAAGAGTAGTGATACTACTCAAAGTAATTCTATTCGAGATAAGTTTTACTATACAATTATTTATGATGGTAGATATCAATATATTATAGATGGATTTATTAATACGATTCTTATTGCTTTAGGAGCAGTTGTTGTTGGAGTATTCTTAGGAAGTTGTGCTGCCATTGTTCAAAATATTTATACAAATACAGGTAAGTTGAAACTTCTTCATTATTTATCTCGACTTTATGTAACTGTTATTCGAGGAACTCCTTCTATATTGCAGCTTATGATTATTTATTATGTTATCTTTAAAGCAACCTCTGTAAATATTGTTCTTGTCGGTATTATGGCATTTGGTATTAATAGTGGAGCATATGTAGCAGAAATTATTCGAGCTGGAATTAATTCAGTTGATAAAGGTCAAATGGAAGCTGGATATGCGTTAGGACTTCATTATTCTCAGATTATGAGACATATTGTTATACCAGAAGCATTAAAAAATATTTTACCAGCATTAGGTAATGAATTTATTACTCTAGTTAAAGAAACATCAGTTGGAGCTTATATTGGTATTATTGAATTGACTAAAGCAAGTGATATTATTGCTTCCCGTACTTATGATTATTTCTTTCCTCTAATTTTAATTGCTTGTATTTATTTATTCATTACTTTAATTCTTACAAAGTTATTTTCTTGGATGGAGAGGAGACTTAATCATGCTAGAAGTTAAAGATTTAAAAAAGAATTTTTCTAATAAAAAGGTATTAAAGGGAATAGATTTAAAAGTAGAAAAGGGAGAGATTATTGGTATTATTGGACCTAGTGGATGTGGAAAGTCTACTTTTCTACGTTGTATTAATTTATTAGAAAAACCTACTAGTGGTAAAATTTTCTTTCAAGAACAAGAGATAAAGGATAATTCTTCTTTACCAGTTTTACGTCGTAAAATTGGGATGGTTTTTCAACAGTTTAATTTGTTTTCTAATATGACTGTTTTAGAAAATATTATTTTAGCTCCTGTTAAATTAAAAATTATGAGTGAAGAAGAAGCTAAAAAAGAAGCAAGAAGACTATTAAAAGAGATTGATTTGGCTGATAAAGAAAGCTTTTATCCTTCAGAATTGTCTGGTGGACAAAAACAAAGAGTTGCGATAATTAGGACTTTAATTATGAATCCAGAAATTATACTATTTGATGAACCGACTTCTGCTCTTGATCCTGAAATGATTGGAGAAGTTACGAACTTAATGAGAAAGATTGCTGAGGATGGAATGACAATGATTATTGTTTCTCATGAGATGAATTTTATTAAGAATTTTTGTAGTAGAGTTATCTTTATGGGAAATGGTAAAATATTAGAAGAGGGTACTAGTGATGATATTTTTCTTCATCCTAAGAATGAGAAATTAATTAGTTTTTTATCGAAAATTCATAATATTTAATATATAATATTAATAGGAGGCGATTTTATGGAAAAGGCAAAAGTATATTTTACAAAGGAAATTTCATCAGATAGTTTACTTAAGTTATATGAGGCATTAGGTGTAGAATTAACTGGTAAAGTAGGGGTTAAGGTTTCTACTGGAGAAGCTGGTTCTAAAGGTTATTTAAAAGCAGATTTAATTGGTCCTTTTGTTCAAAAGTTTCACGGTACTATTATAGAATGTAATACAGCATATCCTGGTGAGAGAAATACAAAGGAAGATCATTTAAAAGTAGCAGAAGATCATGGTTTTACTTCTTTTGCAGATGTTGATATTATGGATGGTGATGGAGAGTTTAAAATCCCTGTTCATGATGGAAACCATTTAGAATATGATATTATTGGAGAAAACTTTAAAAATTATGATTCTATTATTAATTTAGCTCATGGTAAAGGTCATGCTATGGGTGGATTTGGTGCTAATTTAAAGAATCAATCGATTGGTATTGCTTCTCGTAATGGTAAAGCATATATTCATAGTTGTGGTCAAACAGAAGATCCAAATGAATGTTGGAGTGTTAAATACGAACAAAAAGATTTTATTGAATCTATGGCAGAAGCAGCAAAGGCTGTTAGTGATTATCTAAAGGAAAACGATAAACCAATTATTTATATTACAATTGCAAATGCTATATCTGTTGACTGTGATTGTGATGCACATCAAGGTGATCCTGTTATGGGAGATATTGGTATTTTTGCAAGCCTTGATCCAGTTGCAAATGATCAAGCATTTATTGATGCTTTATGGAATTCTACTGATCCTGGTCATACTAAAATGATGGAAAGAGTTGATAGACAAGAGGGAAGACATATTACAGAATATGCTGAAAGTATTGGCTTGGGAACAACTCTTTATGAGTTGATAGAATTGTAAATAATTAATTTGTATTAAAAATAACTTTACTATGAATTTGTAAAGTTATTTTTTTTCATTTTAATTTTATTGAGTTTCTATTTATTATTTGGTATCTTTAATCTAGAGGAGTGGTATGATGAAGGTTATTAGAAATCTTTTCTTTATTTTTATGATTGGTTTTATTAGTCAATCTATTCATGTTTATGCTATAAGTGGTGAATTTGAACATAATGATGTTCATTATTCTATTGAAAAGATATATATGGAAGTTTACCAATCTAAATTAAATTCTAATCATGATTTTATTGGTTATGACGATACAAAATTATATACGATTGATTTACCAGATACTTATACAATTGATCCTCAATATATTGATCGAGAGGATAGTAATGATTTTCCTAATATTTAAGATGATATCTTATTCATCAATCTTCATTTAAATGCTACTAAAGAAGATATTCTTACTTTATTAAATGAAACGGTTGATCCTTTGGATGAGTCTCATCATTATTATATTCGTATGAAGGTTGATTATACAATTGATTCTGTACCAGATCGGTATGATTATTTCTTACAAAGTGAATATATCGATACGGAAAATGGTCTTCATTTTTCAAGTGATGGTGATGATAATTCTGTTGTAATTGATAGGGCCTCTTTGGGTGAGACTTGTTCTCAAGTATTTCTTAATTTTGAATATAAATTAGTAGATAATGTTGAATATTTAAATTATTCAAATACTTATACTTCTGATATTCCAGTTTATTTTGACTTTTATTTAAATACTACTAAATTATCTACTGTTGATGAGACAAAAACCTATATTGTTGTTGATCCTGGAACTGATATTGATACAGATGATGATACGATTGTAGTCAATGAAAAATATGGTCTTACTATTTCTTTTATAGGTTATAATAATATTGATGAGTATGAAGAAGAAATTAGTCAATCATTTTTATCTACCATAGAAGATTTTTTTGATGACTTTTCTAAAGGAGAAGACACTACTGAAACTTTAGAAAGAGCTGATCAAGTTATTTTAACTCCTAATACTGGTAAGATGAAAAGTTCTACTCTTTTGTTAATTGGATTTACTATTCTTTCTTTAGGATCAACTATGGTTTATATTGTCATAAAAAGAGGTATTCAATCATAAAAATAAAAACGTTTTTATGCGTTTTTATTTTTTAGGAGGATTTATGCGAAGATATTTTGAAGGAATAAAATTTGGTATGGTTGTACAATTGATTATTGGTCCAATGTGTTTAATGGTTTTTCATACTTCAAAAGATATTGGTTTTCTTTCTACAATTCCATTAATACTTATTATTGCTTTAGTAGATGCATTCTATATTATTTTATCTTGTTGTGGAGTTAGTCGTTTTTTAAAGAATAAAATATATCGAGATGCTTTTCGAATTATAGGTGCTATTATTCTGATTGTCTTTGGAATGAATACAATTTTTAATGTATTTTCTATTACGATTATTCCTTGGTTTACAATTTTTCCTAATATCAATAGTATTCTTTTAAAAGGGTTGATTTTGGCTCTTTCTAATCCTATAACTATTTTATATTGGGGAAGTGTTTTTTCTACTAAATTATTAAATGATCCTATGAAGAAGAAGGAATTAGTATGTTTTTGTTTTGGACTTGTTTCTGCTACTATTCTATTTGAAAGTTTTGTAGCAACTATAGGCTCTTCTTTTGGATTGTTTCTTCCTGTTTCTATTTCTAAGATGATTAATGTTATTATTGGAATTGTTATTATTATTTTTGGCTTTCAGCAATTAATGAATAAAGCTCATTTAAAATGAGCTTATTTTATTTGTGATTTTATACTATGAAAAAATTCTTTTAAATTATCATATGAAAGTATTTTTTCTACATTTTCTATTTCTGTCCATATACATATTTCTGGGTCGACTGAAGGACCTTCATGTTTTTTTAAATCATGTGCTAAATACATATGTGTTTCTACTTCTTCATTATCTTTTGTCTTATATTGAATTACTCCTAATTTTTTTTGTAAGATACAGTCTCTTCCTGTTTCTTCTATTGTTTCTCTTATTGCGCATTCTTCTAAGGTTTCATTTTGTTCTAAATGTCCTTTTGGAAAAGAAATGTCTTTTCTTTTTTCTCGATAGACTAGTCCTATTAATTCTGTTTCTTTATTATATAAAATTGTTCCTGCTTTTTGTGTCATTTTATCCTCCTTTTTTATTATTATAACATCAATTATTGAAGAATGTTTTTTCTTTTGGTACAATAGTAATATCTATTTGAGGGTGATTCTATGGATTTATATGGGTTATTGAAAAAATTAAATATTTCTTATGACGAAGTAGAGCATGAAGCTGTTTATACGATAGAGGAAGCGGATCAATTAAATCTTTCTTTAGAGGGAGTAGAATGTAAGAATTTATTTTTAAAAGATAAACATCATTTTTATTTATATATGGTTGATGAACATAAACAAACTAATTTAAAAGAGCTTCGTCATATTATTGGTAGTGGGGCATTATCTTTTGCTAAAGAGGATGTATTAATGGATAAGTTAGGAGTAATTCCAGGAAGTGTTACTCCAATGGGAATTATTCATAATAAGGATCATGATGTTGTTGTGTTACTTGATCGTGATTTAGTCAATTCTTTTGTTTTAGTTCATCCTAATGTTAATACAAAGACTATGTCTTTATCTTGTCAAGATTTGATTCGTTTTATAGAAGAATGTGGCAATTCTTATCAAATAATATAAAGTTCAATTTACATTGAACTTTATTCTTTTTCTGATATTTTTATTTTTTCTCCATATGTTTGCTCATTGTTTTTTCCATAAATGGTATGCATACTTAACCCCGTTCTTTCTTCTAAATAGGTGTCTTTATTTTGAATATTTGAAAAAATAGTTTTTGTTTCATATTCGTATTCATGCCTTTTTTCTTTGTTTCGATATTTTTCTTTTTTAGATCGATAGAATATAATGGAAAAGATAATACCTAATGAAGTTAAATAGATGAGAAATGGTGGAGGTGCTTGTATGATGAGACCAATAAGTGGTAGAATTGATAAAACAATTAATGATGCTATTGCTAGTTTTATTTTACTAGTTGGTATACTTCCCATTGTTTCTCCAGTTCTCGCATTAACAGCTATATAATGTATTTTTCCTTTTTTCTTTTTTTGGTAGGAATATAACCATATTGGTAGATAGGCACTGACCCATTGTTTTCCGTTTATGATTTCATATTCATTTTCCCATTTAATGCCTCGATCATAATATTTTAGAAAATGATTTAGAGCATGTCTAGTAACATCTTTTATTTCCATGTTAATTTTTGGTTCAATACTTTTTAGATTAATATTTCTTTTTTCGGAAGAATAACCAATTAAATAATTTGCATTGTATTTAATACAGTTTTCTGTATCAAATGGCATTATAGAATTAATAATATTTCTTGTTTCTTTTTTATTATTTTTATTAATATATTCTTTTAATGATTCGATTGTTAAATTTTTTACTATGATATCAAATTCTCTATCTACTTTATATACATCTGCATCATATCTTGTTTCTTCTTTTTTATCATCACCCGATCCTGTTGTTACTGTGTATTCTCTAGTTTGATGTTCTCCTTCTCCTTGAAATTTTGCATGACAATTAGCATCTATAATAATATAGGGGAAGAAGACTCCTACTAGTTTTTCTTCTTGAAAGTGTTTTTTAAAGTGATGAGTTGCAAAAAGACGGTGTTTTTTAGTGAATTCTTTCATTTTTGTGAAAGCTTCATTTTTTGTTAGTTTAAATGGTAGTATTACATCTGGTATTGTTCCATTATCAATTTGTTTATTAACAGAAAGATTACTATGACACCAATGGCATTTAGCATTTAATGTTTCATTTGTATTGATAACAATTTCTGCACCACAGCCTCCACATTTTATTGTTATGATATCATTACTATCTTTTTTGATATCGTCTGTTGCACTTCCTCTTTTTGAACCTTTTAATGAATTAAAATCCGATTGAAATTCTTTAATTCTAGAGGAGTTTAATCTTGTATGACAATAATTACAAATAAGTGTTTGATTTTCTATATCATATGTAATGTTACTTGCTCCACATTTTGGACATTTATTTTGTCCGTGATTATTCTTTGTATTTGTATCAATGATTTCTTTCATAATCGTTTCCTTTCTTTATGTATTGTTTGCTATAGAGATTAATTTTTGAGCATTTTCTTTAGAGAGAGATGCTGTATATGATGTATTCTCTATAGGGGAATTTGATAATGTTTTATATATGGTAGCAGCAGATAAAAATGCTCCTGCATCTGATTGATGAATGTTGTCATCAAATATATCAATATTAGGGTAAGATGTTTTACATTGATCAAATGCTTTTCCATCATAAATGACCTTAGCATTATTTTCTGACGCAATTGTTTCTGTTGCTTGATAAGACTTTTGTTTTGCAGCATTACTTGCATCTTCTGTAATCCAGAGAGCTCTAATATATACACTTATATTTGGATTTACTCCTCTTACTGTATTGATAATATTTTTAGCTCCTGTTGAATAGGTTGTATATTGTCCCTTGTAAGCATCTGTTTGCTCTTGAAGAATTACACAATTGAATGTTGTATCTGTCATTTTGTTTTGATATTTACTATATAATTCCTGTAATGTATTTCCTCCTTCTGTTACTGTTGAAATGTTTATATTATATCCATTTGCACTAGCTATTGATTTTACTTTTTCAGGTATGTTATGAACATATGTTTTGCTATTACCAACGAATAAAATATTAGTTGTTTCTCCTTTGTTGATACAATCTCCACTTGCTGTGTTGCCTGGTTCATAACTTCCAGAGTTAGTAATTATTTTCTTTTTATCTTTTTTTGTTGTCTCCATATAATCATTCGATGGTTGATAATTAGAAGCATTATTCCAACAACTACTAATATTCATATTGTCTCCTAACATCATCATAACTGCATTTACAATAACAGGAATAAAAAATACAATGGCAGCTGCTAAGAATTGATTGATAATTTTTTTGATACCATTTTTTTCTTCTGGATTTTTTACTAGTTTTATAAAGGATATTGTTGCCCAAATTAATAGTATAATTGGTATGGTTATTTGTATCATTAATAACAAGTTTTTAACAATGTTTAAAATAGGTAGAAGTGATTGATCATTACATAGATTTGAATTCATAAATTACCTCCATCATTTCTATATTAATTATAACTAATTTTATTCTTCTTTTGAAGAATAGTTTATTTTTTTTAGACAAATAATGACAATGTAGTGTATAATAGTAAGTTGTGGTAATAAGACAGATTTGGGGTGTTATACTATATGAAAAGGATATTAAATATTGGATTAGATATTGGTTCAACAACAGTTAAACTTGTTGCGATGGATCAAAGAAAAAAAGTATTATATCAGGATTATCGTAGACATTATTCTGATACAAAAAAAACTATTATTGATTTATTAAATGAGTTATTGAGAAAGTATCCTAATCTAAATTATTCAATTGTTTTAACGGGTAGTGGAGCAATTGCTTTAGCCAAGTATTTAAAAGTTTCTTTTGTACAAGAAGTTATTGCTTGCAAAAATGCTATTGAAGAGTATGCTCCCCAGACTGATGTGGCAATTGAATTAGGTGGAGAAGATGCTAAAATCATTTATTTTGATCAAACGATTGAACAAAGAATGAATGGATCTTGTGCTGGTGGTACTGGAGCTTTTTTAGATCAAATGGCGGTCTTATTGAATACTACTACGGAAGGATTAAATGATTTAGCATTAAAAGGAGAAAAGATATATCCTATTGCATCTCGATGTGGTGTGTTTGCTAAGACGGATATTCAGCCATTGATGAATGAGGGTGTTCGAAGAGAAGATATTGCTTTATCTATTATGCAAGCGGTGGTCAATCAAACTATTTCTGGACTTGCTTGTGGTAAGCCTATTCGTGGAAATGTTATTTTTCTAGGTGGTCCATTAAATTATTTATCGGCTTTGAGAAAAAGATTTATTGAAACATTGAATTTAAGAGAAGATGAAGTAATTGTACCTGATGATGCTAGACTATTTGTTTGTACAGGAGCCGTTTTAGATTGTGAAGCTAGAAAGACATTGAATGAGGCTCAACTTCGAAAAATGCTTGTAAAGATTGATCGGTTTCATGAGGTAGAATCTACTTCTTTAGCTCCTTTATTTGTAGATGAAGATGATTATCAAACCTTTTTAAAAAGACAAGAACAATATCAAGTTCAAACCAAATCCATTGAAGATTATAGTGGAGATGTTTTTTTAGGAATTGATGCAGGTAGTACGACTGCTAAATTAGTAGCAATTGATTCTAAAGGTAATTTGTTATATCAAGATTATCGTTCTAATCAAGGAACACCTGTTGATACTGTTAAAAACATGATATTAGATTTTTATCAAGTTCTTCCAAAAAATACTGTGATTCGTAGTGCTGGGTCTACAGGATATGGGGAACTACTTATGAAAACTGCCTTTAATTTAGATATTAGTGAAATAGAGACAATGGCTCATTATCAAGCTGCTAATTATTTTTTACCAGGAGTAGAAAGTATTATTGATATTGGTGGTCAAGATATGAAATATATTAAGATTAAAGATGGTGCCATTGATTCTATTATGTTAAATGAAGCTTGTTCTTCTGGATGTGGTTCATTTATTGAAACTTTAGCAAAGTCTCTTAATATGACAGTATCTGATTTTGTTACTTTTGCCATTCATTCAAAAGCTCCTATTGATTTAGGAAGTCGTTGTACGGTATTTATGAATTCTAAAATAAAACAAACTCAAAAAGAGGGAAGACCTCTTAGTGATATCTTTGCTGGTCTTAGTTATTCTGTTGTTAGAAATGCTTTACAAAAAGTAATGAAGATTCGAGATAATTCTACTTTAGGAGAGAAGATTGTTGTTCAAGGTGGTACTTTTTTAAATGATGCGGTATTACGTAGTTTTGAATTAATAACAGGTAAAGAAGTTGTTAGACCTAATATAGCAGGATTAATGGGAGCATATGGTGTTGCTTTGATTGCTCTTGACAATTTTTCTCAGTATGAGGATCAAGATGTAAAGAGTTCTATTCTTAGTGCTCAAGAAATTCAAAATTTGGTTATGAAAACTTCTCATGCAAGATGTGGGAAATGTGAAAATCATTGTAGTTTAACGATAAATAAGTTTGATAATAAGATTTTTATTTCTGGAAATCGTTGTGAACGTGGTAGTGGGAATAATGGTAGTATTAATACTCTTCCTAATATGGTTGCTTGGAAGTATAATCGTTTATTTGATTATACTCCTCTTGAGAATGCTCCTCGTGGAGATATTGGGATTCCTCGTGTTTTAAATATGTATGAAGACTATCCATTATGGTTTACTATCCTTACGCATTTAGGATTTCATGTAGTTCTATCTGATCATTCCAATCATACGTTATATGAAAAAGGAATTGAATCTATGCCTTCAGAATCTGTTTGCTATCCAGCTAAACTTGTTCATGGCCATATTATTAATTTGTTGGAAAAGGGAATTCAGACTATTTTTTATCCTTGTATTATGTATGAAAGAGAAGAATTTTCTACTTCAGATAATCATTTTAATTGTCCAATTGTTCAATCCTATTCTGAAGCTATTCAACTAAATGTAGAAGATTTGGAAAAGAAGAATATTACGTATTTAAATCCTTTTTTACCTTTGACAGAAAAAGGGATGTTACAAAGATTTTTAGAACTTGAAGAATTTAAACCATATCATTTTTCTAAAAAAGAATTAAAAGAAGCTATTCATGCTGGTTTTGTAGAACAAAAACACTTTAAGGATGAAGTTCGTTCTAAAGGAGAAGAATTTTTAGAATATGTTTCAAATCATCATGAAAAAGCGATTGTTTTAGCTGGAAGACCATATCACTTAGATCGAGAAGTTAATCATGGTATTGATACTTTGATTAATTCTTTAGGACTTGCTGTATTAACGGAAGATTCTATTTGTCATTTGTCTAATATTCAAAGTAAGCTTCGTGTTGTGGATCAATGGTCTTATCATTCTCGTGTTTATCATGCAGCTGATGTTGTTAGTCAATATCCTTTCTTAGAACTTGTTAATTTGAATTCTTTTGGATGTGGTTTGGATGCTATTGTAACGGATCAAGCAGAAGAAATTTTGAAGTATAATAATCGACTTTATACGACCATTAAGATTGATGAAATTAATAATTTAGGAGCTGCTAAGATTCGAATTCGTTCTTTAATTGCTTCTATGAATAAGAGAATGGAAGAATACTCTTATCAACCATATCAGTATCAGAAAAATTATTTTAAAAAACAAGATCGAAAACATACCATTTTGTTTCCTGATATGTCTGCTCCTCATTTTCGTATTTTTGAATCTATGTTACAGAGTGAAGGATATCATGCAGTATGGTTAAGTAAGACAAACGATGATAGGGTAGAAACTGGTTTAAAATATGTAAATAATGATTCTTGTTATCCGGCTATTTTAGTTACTGGACAATTAATTTATGAATTGCAAAGTGGAAAATATGATTTGGATAACACTAGTGTTATTATTACGCAAACTGGTGGAGGATGTCGAGCTACTAATTATATTGGACTGATTCGTAAGGCTCTAAGAGATGCAGGACTTGAAAAGGTTTCTATTTTATCTTTAAATCTAAGTGGATTGGAGAAGGAACAAGCCTTTCATTAAAATGAGTTATCTATGGTGAATTATTAATGTAACTCTTATATGCTACTCGTACTTATGAAGTTACTACTGGAACTGCTAATCAAATGTATCAGAAATGGCAAGCTATTACTAGTGAAGCAATTACTAGAGGAAACTTATTTGAATTTCGAAAGAATATTCGTGAGATTATTTCTGATTTTCAAAGTATTAAAATTAAGAAAACAAAAAAACCAAAAGTTGGAATTGTTGGAGAGATTTTAATAAAATATCATGCTTTTGGAAATGATCATTTAGTTGAAAAATTAGAAGCAGAAGGTGCAGAAGTATGTGTTCCAGAACTTATGGGATTTGTTAAGTATTGTGCTTATAACGGAATGATAAAAGAAAAATTATTAAAAACATCTAAAAAGACAGCTTTTTTTAATCATCAATTTTTAAATTTAATTGATTTTTATGAGAGATATGTTAAGCAACAATTAAGAGATACTCATTATCGAGATGTGACTAATATTTATGAACTTGCGAAGAATGTAGATGGTATTATTTCTACTGGTAATTAATTAAAGATGGTATTAGTAATATTGTTTGTGTTCAGCCATTTGCCTGCTTACCAAATCATATTGTTGGGAAATCTGTTATGAAACGTATTCGAAAGTTATATCCTGATGCTAATATAACAGCTATTGATTATGATCCGGGTGCGAGTCATACGAATCAGACGAATCGAATTAAATTAATGTTAACGGTTGCAAAAGATAAGGAAAAGTCAAAATAGTGTAATCTATTTTGATTTTTCTTTTCATATAAGAGGATTTTTGTTATAATGATGTTAAGATAAAGAGGGATTTTATGAAGACTATCAAAAAGTTTATAAAAATAGTAATTGTATTTGTACTTGTTTTTGGATTGTTAACAGCTGGCATTGATTTTTTTCGTATGAAAAAAGGTCTTGTTCCAGTTTTTAATCGTATTGAATATAATATGCGTACAAAAATTCAAACTTATAAGGGACTTTTTTATACCGCAACAAGAAAAGTTTTAATTTCTCCTATGGAACCTTTAGAAGAATCTAGTAAGTTGCATTTTAAATTATTTCTATTTGAAATGAATATTCCAAGTACTTGGAAAGAAAAAAAAGCTGCTTCTTCTTTAAAAGTAAAACCAGTAGTGAATTGTAATGAACCATCTGTTTTATATTATGCTGATAAAGATATTAAAGTATATACCTATTGTATTGATGAAATCAAGATAGAAAAGGGAAAGAAAGAACAAGATTTATTATCTTATTTAAAGAAAGATTCTTCCATATTAGATGATATTTTTCATCAATTATCTTTTGGAGGAGTATTAAGTGATAGTACAACTCAATATTATACGAATATGGATCATTTTTATTCTGATGATGTTTCTGTTTATCAGTGTCATCGGGATTTTGTAACAGATGTTTATTTTGCTCCAAAAGATAGTACTTTTCAAATGGATTTTTGTACCTATAAAGATGATGACTTTAAATTTATGTTTGAAATATTAGATGAAACTCCTAGTGAATTAGAAAACAATTACCAAGATTTAAAAAAGAAAAAGGAAGAAGCAGAGAAAAAGACAGATAATAATGATGAAACTACAGAGAATATTGAAGAGATTACTTTACCAGATCCTGAAATTATTTTTGAAGATGAGAAATATCGTTATGAATTTCCATATCCAAAGAGTCAATATGTTTTTATAACGACTCCTGCAGTTCGAGGTAAGGAAGAAACCAAGACTTCATTAGTGACTGTTATTCAGGATCAATTACTTAGTATGGATGAATTAATGGATAAAGGATTAGATATTACGAAAGTAGAAAAGCCTGCTTAGATTATTTGTTTTGAGAGGTTATTTATGAAAAAATATAAAAAGAAGAATAGTATTATTCTATTGATTTTGTTATTATTCGGAATAACTTTAGGATATGCATTATTATCGAGTAATTTAACTATTAATGGTACAACATGTTTAAGTAGTAATACATGGAATATTCATTGGAGTAATTTAGCTGTTACAGAAGGTAGTGTTACAGGTACAC
>CAMYXG010000014.1 GCA_947303225.1 uncultured Caryophanales bacterium
AAGGAGATGAGAAACATGAAACTAAGATTACAGCATTCAAAAACAGTTTATAATTATCAAGATGCTAAGAAGATTTATTTTTCTAATTCTACATCTAAGTGTTATTTGTTTGAAAAAACAGATAGTTCTAATATTCATGTTTGTCACTTACTGCCAAGAAAGCCAGTTGTTGTACATAACAAAACAGGATTGGTTGTATATACTGGGAAAAATAGATCTTAGTCTATTTTTCTTTTGTTTTATTGTTAAGTCGGAGGTATTTATGAATTTAAACTTTGAATTATATAAAATATTTTATTATGTTTGTTCTTATATGAGTATTACAGATGCTGCTAGGCATTTATTTGTTTCACAGCCAGCTATTACGAAGCAAATTCAAAATTTGGAGCAAGCTCTAGGAGTTGTTTTATTTGTTCGTAGTAGAAAAGGATTAGAATTAACAGAAGATGGAAAACAGTTATTCAAAGAAATTAAAGGTCCTGTTGAAAAATTATTATCTATTGAAAGTAGTAGAGGGACTATTCCTAATACTGTTCGTATCATAGCGGGATATTCTACTAGTAAAAACTTCTTATTAAAGGTTTTATCAAAATATGATGAGATTTATCCTGATGTTAAATTTGAAGTTAATTTTTATCCTTATCATGAGGCGATTGATCGATTACGAAATGGTCAAACTGATTTAATTTTTGTTAATTTGAAGAATCATCCTAATCGTGATTTTGATGGGTTAAAATTAAAAAAATGTTTTGATGTACATGATATTTTTGTTGTTCATAAAGATTATAAAGGGGAAGTTCCTGATGTATTAAATATATTGGATTTGAATCAATATTCTATTGTTTGTAAGTCGGGAAAATCTGTTGCGAGAAATATGATAGAAGAAGTATTTTCTAAAAAGAAGAAAAAGTTTCATCCAAAATATGAATTATCTAATAATTGGTTGATTGAAGAATATGTAAAGGATTGTAAAGGAATAGGTCTTGTTACTAAAGAATATATAACAGAAGAATTAGCAAATGGAGAATTGATTGAAGTACCTAGTAATATTCCTTTACCGGTTAGGGATATTGGATATGCTTTAAGAAAAGATTATCTTTATAATCAGTTTATTGAAGAATTTATGAAAGAATTAAAAAATAGTTTTCATGTTTATTAAGAGTGATAAATTCACTCTTTTTTTCATATTCTTTTATGGGGTGTTATATGTTTGTCCGAGAGATTGATAAAAGAATTAGAATATTATTTTTAGTTTTATTCATACCTTTTGTTTTAATTATTCTTAGAGTGATTTATATTCAAGTTTTTCAATATAAAAAATTAAACTCTTATGCTAAAGATTTATGGAGTAGAGATTTAGAACTAGAGGCAGATCGAGGAAAAATATTAGATCGTAATGGTATTGTATTAGCGGATAATTTAACTACAACTTCTTTGGTTTTAATCCCTAATCAAATTAAAGATAAGAAAGAAGTAACGGAAGAATTATCTAAGATTTTGAATATATCTTTTGAGGATATGAAGAAACATGTGTATAAAAAGACTTCCATTGAGAGGGTTCATCCTGAGGGAAGAAGATTATCATATGATGTTGCTGAAAAGATTCAGAAATTAGAGTTTGAAGGTGTTTACCTTGTTAAGGAAGCTAAGCGTTATTATCCATATCATGATTTGTTATCTCATACTCTTGGTTATGTTGGTATTGATAATCAGGGATTATCTGGTTTAGAATTACAATATGATTCTTATTTAACTGGAAAGAATGGTGCAATACAATATTTTTCTGATGCTCATGGAAATCGATTAAAAATGTCAGATGTATATATCGCTCCTACTTCTGGTATGAATATTAATTTAACAGTTGATATTCATATTCAGCAATCTTTAGAAAGAGAAATGGATAATATTGTAGATATGTTTCATCCAGATATGGCTTTAGCTCTTGTTGTAAATCCAAAAACAGGTGAAATACTTGGAATGAGTTCAACACCAGATTTTGATCCAAATGAATATCAAAAATATGATAGTGCTACTTTGAGTCGTAATTATCCTATTTGGGCTTCTTATGAGCCAGGAAGTACTTTTAAGGTTGTTACAATGGCTTCTGCAATTGAGGAAAAAGTAGTGGATATTTTTAAAGATCGATTTTATGATGCTGGAAAAGTGAATGTAGATGGTAGTATTTTAAAATGCTGGAAAGCTGGAGGACATGGGGATCAAACTTTTTTGGAAGTATTACAAAATTCTTGTAATCCTGGGTTTGTTCGATTAGGTCAATTGTTAGGAAAAGAGAAACTTTTTTCTTATATTCATCAGTTTGGCTTTGGAGAAAAGACAGGAGTTGATTTGAATGGGGAAGGTCAAGGAATTGTTTTTCCTCTTAATAGAGTAGGAAATGTGGAATTAGCTACTTCTGCTTTTGGACAAGGACCTAGTGTTACTCCTATTCAACAGGTTATGGCAGTATCTGCTGTTGTAAATGGAGGCTATTTATATCGACCATATATTGTAAAGAGTGTTAGTGATCATACGAATAGTGTAGTTAAGGAATATTCTAAAGTTATGAGAAGACGTGTTATTAGCCAACAAACTTCTGCTATCATGAGAATTGCTTTAGAACATGTTGTTGCGAAAGGTGGAGGAAAAAGTGCTTATATTGAAGGGTATCGTGTTGGTGGAAAAACGGGTACTGCTCAAAAGAGTGAAAATGGAGTTTATTTAGTCAATAATTATATTATGTCTTTTATGGCAGTTGTTCCTTCTAATGATCCAGAGGCAGTATTATATTTAGCAATTGATAATCCTAAAAATACTGCTATGTTATCTAGTTATACAACGACTCCAATTGCTAGAAGAATTTTGTTGGATATTATTGATGCTTTAAAGATATCTAAGCAAAAAGGAGAAGTTGATAAAGATTTAGAGTGGAATGATAAAGTAACTTATGAAGTTCCTAATGTTATTGGAAAAAGTATTGATGAGGCAAAGAAAGAATTGATTCATTTTAAAGTAGTGACAGAAGGAGATGGAAATATTGTTTTTGAACAATCACCCCGAGGAGGAGAAAAAATAGAGGATGGTAGTATAGTACGGCTTTTTTTGAAATAAAAATCCCATTATTTTTAAAATGTGATACAATGTTTATGGTGATACTATGGATGAGACAATTGGAGCAAAAGGTGGAAAAAACGATAGAAAACGATCTCTTATGATTTCTAAGAGAATAAAGAAAAAGTTACAAGAACAAGAAGAAAAAGAAATTTCAGAATTGGAACAAAAGGTAAAAAAACAGCAAAAATATACTTTAATTCGAACAATTCCTATTATATTATTTGGCGGAACTGTTCAAACTCTTTATGATGTTTCTAGAAATAAAGGTATTGATACAAAAGAAGAGGAAGGATCTAAATGGCGAATTAAGGAATATGATGCTGATGTTTCTTCTAAAACACCTCTTGAAGAGAAAATAGAGAAAGCAAAAAAAAGTCAAGAAAAAGAGAATCAAAAGAAAAAAGTAGTTGTTGTGCTAGAGGATGGAACAGAAGTTACGGTTTCACTTCCTGTTATAAAGGAAGAACAAAAACAATCACAGATAGAGGATTCTTCCAAAAAGAAAAAAGAACAAACTTCTTCTATGATTGATTCTCATGAACATGTTTTTTTTGATGATCAAGCATCTGAAATTAATGAGGAACAATTATCTGATGGAGTTCGTAATCGATTACAAAAATTGAAAGCTCGTAAAATTATTGAAACATATGAAGAAGAGTTAAAAGATATTCGATATGAATTACGTCAATTAACATCTGATTATCAAGTGTTAGCAAAACAAGAAGAGGAGATTATTTATTCCCATGAAGCAACTGAGATTCTTGAAAAACTATCTAATGTCATAGATCGAATAGAACGTTTAAAAAGAAAAATTAAAATTGAAGATTTAGATCAGTATGATGATAATTATATCTATACTTTAATAGAAGATTATTTGTTTGAATTTCGAAATGGTCATGTGATTGATGAAGTAAAGGATTCTCCTTTATATGTGTTAATTGCAGAAAAATTAAATGAATTAGAAACAGAAAAAGATACTTTAGATAAGCGAGTTCGTAATAAAAAAGAATTATTAGAAGAAAGAGAAGAACGTTTTGAAAAATTACGAGAGCAGTTTTTTTCTATTGAAAAAATGAATCAAGAATTATTAGATTTTCAAAATGAACAAGATTATTTACTTCGTGAGGTACAAGAGAAAATAAAAAATGCTGTTTCTGTTGAGGAACGGGTTAAAGTTGAAGTAGAAGCATTGAATTTACAAAGTAGAAGATTATTGCGATTATTGGCTTTTCAAATGCTGTTTCCTGGATCTCGTGGTGCCAAACGTTTTGCTGCTACTACAGCTGCTTATCTTTACTTTGCTAGACAGATTATTCATCCTAAAACAACTACTCGTAAGTATAAAGTAATTACTGTAAAGGATTATAGTGAGGAAATTGCGAATAGTATGCATTCGTTAGATGATGCGAGTTTGTTGTTAGAAAAGACAAATCAACAAATTGATAAAATGATAACGGAAATCAAAGAAACTTTTCAAGATTATATTGGAGTTGTTCCAGAGTGTGATTCTTTACTTTCTCATTTACAGGAAGTAAAAAGAGATTTAGAGGAAAAAGAATATGAAATGGATAAAATAAAAAATCAACAAATTCAATTGATGGAAAAAAATAATGCTAAAGTGAAAAAAAGAGGAGAATATCCAATGTAAACTATTGTGTAAATTTGTCTAATTTGTCATTTTCTTTACTTATTTGTGATATAATATTTTGAGAAATGGAGTTGATGACATGCTATTATTAACCAAAGCGATTTTTGCTGTTATGATTGGTTTTTTATCATCTACTGTGTTAGGACTAATGATGCTTCCATTGTTACGAAAACTGCGTGTAGGACAAAAAATATCAATCTTTGTAGGAGAAACTCATCGAAAAAAAGAAGGTACTCCTACTATGGGAGGATTAATTTTTATACTTCCAACTATGCTTGCTACTTTATGGCTAATACTTACTAATCGAATTTCTTATACTTCAAATTTAGGAATTGTATTATTAGTATTTATTGGATATGCTTGTATTGGTTTATTAGATGACTTTTTATCGATTCGAAAAGGGAATAATGAGGGACTTACAACATATCAAAAGCTTTTTATGCAAGTTTTGATTGCTATTGGCTTTTTCTATATTTATATGCGAAGTGGTGGACAGACTGCTTGGGTTGTTGGTACTTTACATATTGATTTGGAATTTGGTTGGTTGTATGGATTGGCTATTTTATTTATTTTGGTTGGAGCTAGTAATGCTGTTAATTTGACAGATGGTTTAGATGGATTGGCTGGAGGTTTATCGGCTATTGCTTTTATTGCTTTTTCTTTGATTTCATTGTCTGTTGGTTTTGAGGAAATTGGTATCTTTAGCTTAATCTTAACTGGAAGTTTAATGGGATTTTTGATTTATAATACACATCCAGCAAAAGTATTTATGGGAGATACTGGTTCTCTTGCTTTGGGAGCCGTTATGGGAGCGATTGCTATTTTAACTCATCGTGAATTAACTTTATTGGTAGTTGCTTCTGTGTTTGTTGTTGAAACATTAAGTGTTATCGTACAGACCTTTTGGGTACAGGTTCTTCATAGAAAACTATTTTTAATGACTCCACTTCATCATCATTTTGAAAAAATAGGTTGGTGTGAAACTGATATTGTTAAATTATTTTGGGTTATCGGTTTAGTTCTTGCTATGGCAGGAATAATCTTTGGAGTTTGGTTTTAGAAGCTTGATTGATCAGGCTTTTTTTTGTTCTTTTTTTTGATTTATAAAATATACTTTAATAGGTGAGAAATCAATGAAAATGGACAAGATATTGCTTTTTACAGTAATTGTTTTAGCTATTTTTGGTTTATTTATGATTTATTCTTCTTCTAGTATTTGGGCAGATTATAAATTTCACGATTCGTTTCATTATGTTAAATATCAAGGAGTTTTTTTTCTATTGGGATTGTTTATTATGATTATTGTTTCTAAAATTCCTTATCGATTTTATTATCAGTTTTCTAATTTGATATTATTTTTTAGTTTTTTATTGCTTGTTCTTGTTTTAATTCCTGGAATTGGAAGTGTTAGGAATGGAAGTAGAAGTTGGTTTGGGATTGGTTCTTTTGGAATACAACCTAGTGAAGCTGCTAAAATTAGTTTGATTATTTTTACTAGTAAGTATCTTTCTTTTAGTGGAGACTATATTAAAAAATTCTGGAAGGGAATTGTTCCGGTTCTTTGTATTGTTTTAATATTTTTTGGATTGATTATGTTACAGCCAGATCTTGGAACCGGTATGATTCTTGTAATATCAATTCTTTCTATTTTATTTATTGCAGGAGCTGATTTGCGTTTTTTTATAGGAGGAGGTATCTTTGGTATTATTGGAGTAATTGCTTTAATTGTTATAGCACCATATAGAATGAAAAGAATTACTTCTTTTATGAATCCTTGGAATGATGCACTTGGTACAGGATTTCAGATGATTCAAAGTTTATATGCTATAGGTCCTGGTGGATTACTTGGTAATGGATATTTGAACTCTGTTCAAAAACATTTTTATTTACCTGAACCACAAACTGATTTTATTTTTTCTATTATTGCTGAAGAGTTTGGTGTTATGGGAGCAATCTTTATTGTTTCTTTATTTGTTCTTCTATTTTATCGAGGAGTTATGATTGCAAACCATACCAATGATTTATTTTCAAAATACTTATCTTTTGGAATTCTATTTCAAATTATTTTTCAAGCAATTATGAATCTTATGGTTGTTGTTGGATTAATTCCTATTACAGGGTAAGTCCTACTATGTAACTGATAACTACAATTAAAATAAACCTTTATTTTAAAAGGATTTCGAGAGTTTAGTAAAAAATAAATAAGATAAAAAATTGATAAAATTAACAAAAATTATAAAAAAATATAAAATTTTGCAGATAAAAAATAGGGGTAATTTTCCCATTACTGCAAAAAAGTTGATTTGAGCAATACCAAAGATACCTCACATATTTTTGGAGGAAAATTTAATGATAAGAAAAGTAGATGTTGGAAGTGTTTTTGGTACTGCCCAAAGAACAAGTTATGAATATATGAAACTACTAAATGAAAAAACTAATGGTAATTTTAGAACATTAGTTGTTGATGATAAAGATGGACTTCATTCAATACCTTTTGCTACTCATGGTTCTAAGGTAGTTATGTATGAACCAAATGAAGTTTATATAAATGGTGGTGTTATAGATGATATTAATATTACACCCATTACTAATAGAAAATACTTTAAAGAATATGAGTCTAAAATAGAAATTAGAAATACTAATTTTTATGAATCTAAAGTTGAAGATAAATATGACTTTGTATATTGTTATCGTTCTTTACATGAAAGTCATAATAAAAAGATACCTATGAAAAGAAAAATAAGAAAATTACTTTCTTCTGTTAAAGATGATGGTTATATTTATATTTTTTATCATATGGCTAAAAATGAAAAAGATATTAGTAACTTTTCTAGAAATCAATATTTTAGAAAAGGAGAAATGAAAACATATTTTGATCCTAGAGTATGGGAGATTATAACTATAATTGAAAATGATTATTGTACTAACCATAATGGACACCCTTATCACAAAAAGAATCATGAACATCGTGTTGGACATATATTTGCTAGAAAGAAAAATACTAGATTAGTACATAAATATTATTATGAAATAATTGGTGTCAGATAATAAATAGCATCTTTTTTTGCTAGAAATCGTGTGATAAAGGCGATTATATGTTATAATGTAATAGGACTATGTCTTTAAGAATTGGAGTGATTTTATGATTAATAAAAAGGAACTTACTGAAGAGGATATTAAATTAAAATATATTACACCAGCATTACAAGAAGCAGAGTGGGATATAAAAAATCAGATTAGGTGTGAATATTATTACACAGCTGGTAAGATTAATGTTAGAGAAAATATTGCACAAAGAGGTAAGGGTAAGAAAGTAGATTACTTACTATCATATAAATCTAACATTCCAATTGCTATAGTTGAAGCAAAAGATAATAAAGTACCAGTATCTCATGGTATTCAACAAGGGATAGATTATGCCTATGATTTAGACATTCCTTTTGCATATTCATCTAATGGAGATGGCTTTTTTGAGCATGATATGATTACTGGAATAGAAAGAGAATTAAAATTAGAAGAATTTCCAACTCCAAAACAATTATGGGAACGATATTTACAAGAAAAAGAAATTACTCCTGAACAAGAAAATTTAATAACTGAACCATATTATTTTATGGATATAAATAAAACTCCAAGATATTATCAAAGAATTGCAATCAATAAAACAGTTGAAGCAATTGCTAAAGGCAAAAAAAGATTATTGCTTGTAATGGCAACTGGTACTGGTAAAACTTTTACAGCATTTCAAATAATTCATAGATTACATAAATCTGGAAAAATGAAAAAAGTTTTATATCTTGCTGATAGAAATGTTTTAATAGATCAAACAATGCAAAATGACTTTAAACCATTTCAAAAAGTAATGACAAAAGTAGAACATAGAAATATGGATTCTTCTTATGAAATATATATGTCTTTATATCATCAATTAAGAAGTAATGAGGAAGAAGTTTATAAACAATTTAAACCAGATTTCTTTGATTTAATTATAGTTGATGAGTGTCATAGAAGTAGTGCTAAAGATGATTCTAACTGGCATGAAATATTAACTTATTTTAATGGAGCAACTCAAATAGGTATGACAGCAACACCAAAAGAAACAGTTGATGTTTCTAACATTACATATTTTGGTGAACCTATTTATACATATTCATTAAAACAAGGTATTGAAGATGGATTCTTAGCTCCATATAAAGTTGTTAAAGTAAGTCTTGACAAAGATCTTGAAGGTTATAGACCTGAAAGAGGAAAAGTTGATGAAGATGGATATGAAGTAGAAGATAAAGAATATACTCTTCATGACTTTGATAGAACAATAGTAATTGATGAGAGAACAAAAGTTGTTGCTAAGAGAATTACAGAATATATGAAGTCTACTGATAGAATGGCAAGAGCTATAGTATTCTGTGTTGATACAGAACATGCTTTAAGAATGAGAAATGCAATAGCTGAAGAAAATAAAGATATGATGCAAATAAATCCAAATTATGTTGTTAGAATTACAAGTAATGATGTAGTTGGAAAAGCTAAATTAGATGATTTTATAGATTCAAATACAGCTTATCCAGTAATTGCAACCACATCTAAATTATTATCAACTGGAGTAGATACTAAGACAGTTAAATTAATAGTATTAGATGAAGAAATTCAAAGTATGACAGAATTTAAACAAATTATAGGTAGAGGTACAAGACTTCTTCCAAATAAAGGTAAAGAATATTTTACGATTATGGATTTTAGAAATAATTCTGAAAAGTTTGCAGATCCTAACTTCAATGGACCAGCTGAAGTAGTGCTTGATGTTGACGGTGGAAATGGAAAAGAACCAAAAACTGGAATTGATTTTGGAATAGATGATACTACAATAGAACCTCCTTTGAGTGGAGAAGTTGAAGATGGTGAATCTAGAAAAATATATATAAAAGATGTACCAGTTTCTATTCTTAATGAAACAGTAAAATATTATGATGCTGATGGTAAATTAATCACAGAGTCTATAGTTGAGTATTCTGGTAAGAATTTAAAAAGAGTATATGAAAAATATGAAGATTTTGAACAAGAATGGTATAGAGCAGATTCTAAAAAAGATTTTTTAAATCACTTATTTAATGAAGGTGTTATGATTGATGCTTTATATGATAAAGCTAATGATAATATAGATATATTTGATATCCTATCTAATATGGCTTATGGTGAAGAAGTTGTATCTAAAGAAGATAGAATTGAGAAAGTAAAAAATAGTGATTTTATAAATGAGTATAATGATTCACAAAAAGATGTTATTGATGAATTATTAAATACATATAGAAATCAAGATGTTATAGAATTAGAAAACATTAGAATATTAGAAGTAAAGAATTTTAATAAATTTGGAGGACTTGTTCCTATAGTAAATTTATTTGGTGGTAAAGATAAATATTTAAATGTAATTTCTAATATCAAAAAAGCTTTATATAGCTAGGAGGTAAGTTATGAATATAGGAACAATGATTAAAAGACTACAAGATATAATGAGGCAAGATGCTGGTGTAAATGGTGATGCTCAAAGAATAGAACAAATTGTTTGGATGCTTTTCTTAAAATTATATGATGCAAAAGAGTCCGAATGGGAAATTCTTGAAGATAATTATAAATCAATTATTCCAGAAGAATACAGATGGAGAAATTGGGCTCCTGACAATAAAGATGGTAAAGCAATTACGGGAGATGAAATGGCAACATTTATCATTCAATTATTTGCTACACTAAAGGATCTTGAAGTAGATGAAAATACAGATGTAAGAGGAAGACTTGTTAAAGAAGTTTTTACAGATTTAAATAACTACATGAAAGATGGAGTTTTAATTAGACAAGTAGTTAATGTTTTGAATGAAATTGATTTGACTGATTTTAAAGTAAGACATGCTTTTAATGAAATATATGAAACAATTTTAAAAGATTTACAATCTGCGGGTAAATCTGGAGAGTTTTATACTCCGAGAGCAGTTACTGATTTTGTAGTAAAAATGGTAGATCCTAAAGTAGGAGATTCAATTGCTGATTTTGCTTGTGGTACAGGTGGTTTCTTAGTATCAGCACTTAACCATATGAAAGAAGAAGTAAGCGATACTACAAGTAATGAAAAATTACAAAAATCATTTTATGGTGTTGAAAAAAAATCATTACCATATCTACTATGCACTACAAATATGTTATTGCATGATATTAATGAGCCTCAAATTATTAGAGGTAATTCATTAGAAAAAAATGTTAGAGATTATGAAGAAAATGATAAGTTTGATGTTATTTTAATGAATCCTCCTTATGGTGGTACAGAAAAGAAAATAGTACAACAAAATTTCCCAGCAGAGTTAAGAGATTCTGAAACGGCTGATTTATTTATGGTAGAAATATTATATAGGCTTAAAAGTAATGGTAAAGTAGGGATTGTACTGCCTGATGGATTTTTATTCGGTGAGGATAATACAAAAGTTGCTATTAAAAAGAAATTATTAGAGGATTGCAATTTACATACAATTATTAGATTACCTGAATCTATATTTGCTCCATATACATCTATAGCTACTAATTTGTTATTCTTTGATAAAACTGGTCCAACTAAAGAAACTTGGTTTTATAGAATGGATTTACCAGAAGGCTATAAAGCATTTAGCAAAACTAAACCTGTTGAATTAAAACATTTTAATGATGTTATAAATTGGTGGAATAATAGAACAGAAATTAAGGATGTTAAAAGTGATGAATCATTAACTGAAACTTGGAAATCAAAAAAATTTGACATTTCAGAAATAATTAAACTAAATTATAATTTGGATCAATGTGGTTATCCAATTGAAGAAGAGGTAATTTTATCACCAACTGAAACTATGAATAATTTTATTAATAAAAGAGAAAAACTTGAAAAAGAACTTGATGACAAAATAAAAAATATTTTAGAACTACTTGGTGATTTAAAATGATAGTGGAAGATTTAAGAAAATCTATATTGATGTTTGCATTTTCTGGGAAATTGGTTTCTAATATTTCTAATATAGATATTTCAGAAGAATTAAGTAAAAAAACTTCTAATGACTGGGAATATTCTACAAAGCAAAAAATAACATTATTGCCTATAAATAAATCTGATGAGTTATTTGAAATACCAGATAATTGGAAGTGGATAAGACTTCATCAAATATGTTCTTATATTCAAAGAGGAAAGTCTCCTAAATATTCAAATATTGAAAAATATCCTGTTGTTGCTCAAAAATGTAATCAATGGGATGGATTGCATATGGATAAAGCATTGTTTTTTGATCCTGATGAGTTATCAAAATATTCCAAAGAAAGGTTTTTGCAAGATGATGATTTATTAATAAATTCTACAGGAGGAGGCTCATGTGGTAGAGTTGGTTTATATAATAAAGAATATAATGATTATGAATTAGAGGTAGCAGATAGTCATATTACTGTTTGCAGATTTTATAAGGATATTGCAAATCCTAAATATGTATATTATTATCTTTCAAGTCCAATGGTTCAATCTGTTATAGAATCTCAAGCAGTTGGAACAACAAATCAAATAGAGTTAATGATAGATACTGTTAGAAATTATTTAATACCATTACCACCAATAGACATTCAACATAGCATTGTTGAAAAAATAGAATTATTTTTTCAGCAACTCGAAGAGATAAAACCGTTAGAAACTGAATTGTTAAACATAAAAAAGAAGTTTGGTAATGAGTTTAAATATTCAATTTTATCTTATGCTTTTCAAGGTTATTTAAATAATAATAGTTCTAAACGAAAAGAATATAATATTAATGATATTAAGTTTTCTTTACCTGAAACATGGGAATTAAAGAGATTTAGTGATTTAAATTTAATAAACACAGGAATTGCAAAATATGAAGGCGAAAAAGATTATTATTCTACTGGATCTATATCTGAAAATGAATTTACTCCAGAAGGAACATATGATTTTTTGAATAAACCAAGTAGAGCTAATAGAATAGCAATTTTAAATTCAATTATAGAAGCAAGAATGATGAATACTTACAAAGCTACAATTGTTGATTCATCAATTGTGGATTCATTACTATCAACAGGATTTTTTCAGATTGGCGAATCAGATAGATATTTGCAAAAATATATTTATTATTATTTAATGTCATTTGAGTTTAGAAAGCAAAAAAATTCATTGTGTACTGGTACAACACAAAAATCAATTAGTGATACTAATTTAAAGAAAATTGCAATTCCATTACCAGAAATATCAGTTCAAAGAAAAATTGTTGAAATAATTGAAAACATATTACCTTTATGTGATGATATAAATAATTTGATAAATTAAAAGAAGCTTTTTTTGAAGCTTCTATTTATTTTAATATTTTATCTATTGATAATTTGTGATTATAACAAATTGTATAAAGTACTAAAGAAGTAACTAAGGTTTTACCATTTTCATATAAGCTATATGATTGTTGAGTAATCATACATTCATCAGCAATTTGTTTTTGTGTTAATCCTAACTTTTGTCTTAAGACTTTAAGCTTAGTACCAACTTCTTTTTTATCTAGTTTTTTAATTAATGAATATTCATTTTTTCTAGATAATCCTGTTATATAATCTAAAGAGTAGTGATACATATTAGCAAACTTAACCATCTTAGGTAATGGCATAGTATCGTTGTTGTTTTCCCAACCAGATACAGTTGCACCAGTTACACCAAAAACTAAACCGAGTTCCTCTTGAGTCATCTCCAATTCTTCTCTACAATATTTTATGTTATTTTTTATCATTTAAATCACCTATATTAATTTTCCCATTATTTTTGCAAATACTAGTAAATCTATGGGCGATATTGTGAAAATATGTTATAATTAAAATGCAGTACAAGAAAAGAGGTTATTATGAACAAATACGAACAATTAAGAAGTATGTGTAGTAGTAGTAAAATTTTGTGTGGTACAGATTTATATAATCTTTTAGAAGAAGATTATATGAAAGAATTAGTTTCAAAGATTAAAGATGGAACAGTAACTGTTAAATCTAAAATGGCTTTAGGGACTAATAAAGTTGAGAAATATCAATTGTTTCTCCATAACTTAGATAGGTTTGTTTATTATTTAAGAGATAGACTATATATTAATCCTACTGAGTTTAGAATCTATTTAGGATATTTGATAGAAAGTAATTATATAGATAAATTATTATTTACTAAAGAATTATTTGAAGATGATTCATTTAAGTTTGAAGTATATTTCTGGCAAATAGCTAGTGAAAGATTACTAGGTGTTCTAGGTGTAATGGCTATGTTAGATCCAGTTAAAGAAAGATTAGAAAAATTAGAATTTAATCCAAAAGATTATAATCTTAAAAAGAAAGATGATGCTAGAGAAGTATTTGAATTCTTTAGAGGAATGATTAATTGCAGACACGATAATTTATTTAATCTATTTATAGATAATAAAACTATAGAACCAGAAAAAATAGATTTCTTTATGTGGGCATGGTGTCATGTTCTAGATGAATATATTAAAAAGAGAGAACATTATAAAAAGTTTATCGAAATATAATTTAGTGTTTTAAATAGTATAATATTGTGTATAATATGAATAAGAGGTGTGTCTGATGAATAGTTTTGAAGAACTAAAGCAAATTATTAAGAACAAACAAGATATAAGAGATAATGAATTTATTAATAAATTAAATGATGATAAATTTAAAACAATGGATGATATTAATAATTTTGTTGATAGAGTAATAGATAGTAATAATGATAAAGCAGATTTAAAAAAGAATATCATTAATCTAAAAGAAATAGAAAAAGATGAATATACTTTTGGAATAACAACAACTAAGAGTACTTTTAAAGATTACAAGAGTTTAGAAGATATAGGTAATGATGTTCCTACAATAACTTTATTTAGAACATATATAATAATAAATAAAGATGAAGATATTATAGATAACTTATTTTACAAACAATTTAATGAGGAATAATCTGCAACTGATTACTATAATGAGCTAATAGAATATGTACAAAATAGTGAAGTTGAAGATATTTTTAAAAAAATTAAAGAAAATTTATAAAAAATGTGATATAATCTATATATAAGTTAAAAATATGCAGAGGTAGTATTATTCTGTTTTTGAGTAGTACTACCTCTTTTTTTGGCTTTAGAAAGAGGTTGACATTATGAATCAAGATGTAGAAATAGAATTATGTGTAAAAGAAGTAATGGATAATAAAGGTGTGAGTATTAGTGAATTAAGTAGAATGGCCGATATTAAATATGATATTGTTAAGAGATATTATAATGGAGAGATAATAAGATATGATAGTGAAGTACTTAAGAAATTTTGTATCTATTTAAAGTGTGATATTACTGATCTGATAAGAATTAAACAAAAAATTTAATAACTTTTTTTGCGATTTTTTAAATTATCGTATTTTTTAGAATCTCGTTTTGTAAATAAATACAAGGTCTTTTAGCTATTAATTAAAGTATAAACACATTTTAAAATGTATATTAAAACGAATGGACAATCAAAAAAAATTATGGTAAATTTGCTATAATGAGTGAAAACTCTAGGAGATAGATGAACACATCAATCC